>JAUPLM010000332.1 GCA_030836965.1 Thermodesulfobacteriota bacterium
AATTGATAAGAATTCTGTCAAACCTTTAATCCTTAATAGTTTTTTAAGCTTTTCACTCGAACCCTAGACCCCTTGACTCCTTGAACCCTCTCCAGATTACCAACTAATCTGGAGATGATCCATAAATAATTATATCATGGCTCCTGTTCGGCTCTATACTCTCAACGGCTGACCGCCCGGCAACTACACGGCGGCAATCCCGGGTTATCCGGTTGTCGGCGGTCAGCATCCTCTAATATCGTCAAGCAGTTTCTGGACCTTTCTATGTCTTTGAAAAAAATTATTCCGATATTTTGTAACTTTACTCCGGCCTGTGCGTTAAACAGTCATAAGAAATGAGCGATCCGCGGAAGTTATTCGGCTCATGCAACCGTAAAGAACCGAAGATAGATCAGTCATGTTCAGGGAAGATAACTATTATATGATAAAGGAAAGGAATTATATCATGAAAAAACTAACATTCATCGGTTGTTTGTTAATGGCGCTTATTATGGTTACGACTCCCCTTTCAGCAGCAGGCGGCGGAGGCGGAGGCGCGGGTGGGAGCGGTGCAGGCGGTGGATCAGGCGCAGGCGGAGGCGGCGGGGCCGGAGCCGGTTCCGGTGACGCTTCAGGTGCGGGTATCGGCCCCGGGCCGGGAGCTTCGTTCGGCCCCGGACCCAATGCGTCGTTCGGCCCCGGGCCCAATGCTTCTATAGGATCCGGCCCGAATGCTTCTTTTGGTCCCGGAGCCAATGCTTCTGCCGGTTTTCATAATAATGCCCGGAAGGGTACAGGCGGCACTGTCGGCCAGGGAACCGGTTATGGTCCCGGCGATGGAACCGGAAATGATGGAGTCGGGCCTCAGGACGGCACAGGCTTCGGAGCTCCGAAATAGCATTTTAAATTCATGTATCTTCAATATTACGGCCGGGGCTGGCTCATAAATGAGCGCCCCGGTCCTTTTCCTGCCAGGTCGATACCGATCTCATTTCTGCGAAAGAGACCCGCGATATTCCTTAATTAAGAATGTTGTTTTCCCGGCGATTATGATATGAGTAACCTGTTTTTTTAGATGACCCCGGATGGAGAACAGCGGGTTGCAATAACGCGGTGTCTTCGCGAAACCGCTACCCGGGAAAACCGTAAAAGCCGGCATGCAATTTTCATATTCGAGGAGTTAATTCATGAGATCCAAAATCCATCTGGTGTTTTGTATTATGGTTCTTCTTGTGATGTTCGGAACGGATCAGGTATTTGCCGACGGCGATGGCCCTGACCGGCCTCTGACTCCTGCCGAAAAGGCATATTTCAGCAAAATCCTCACCACGATCGATACGGCGCTTCCAAAACCCCCGGCAAACTGGGCCACTATCGAAAAACCATCGACGAGCCCTCCGAATGTTGTCCCCGAAAATTCCGGGAAAGGATCATTCAAAGCCCGTTATAAGGGCCAGTGGTTCGACCAGTCCCAGAAGCAGCGTCAGACGCAGAAGATCCAGGAATATTCCATGAAATCACCTCCCAAAGAGCGCGATATCGATACAATGCAAAAACAGATGGATTCGCTCCTGGCGGAACAGCAGAAAGTGATGGAAGAACTTGTCAATGCGTCCCGGAAGAACGATAAAGCGGCTCTTCAGAGCGCCCAGGTGAAACTCCAGGCCCTCCAGAAAAAAAACCAGCAGGCAACGGGCGCGATGTTTGCCCCGCAGGAACAGGCGCTGAAGGAGTATCCAATCAGCGACGCCTGCCTTCAGGTTGAGGTCACGGTAAACCACACCTCGGTAGGACTCAAAAAGGCCGTGCCTCTGAATCTCCCCTCTCTCCCAAAGGCTTTCATGGTAGATGACGGTAACCCAGGCAACAGGGATTGCCCTTACGGAAAAGCGGTTGTGCTTCTGGGCGCCTGGGATAATGGCCGGGCCGGGGGCGAATACACTTATTTCCGCTCCAACTGGCGTGAAGGGATCCCGCATCCGTCGGCTAAAAACATGATCATCGAAATCCGGGCAAGCGAGCAGCGGGCCGTAGCGTATCTCAAATCGGTGAAATGGGATGCGTTAAACGGGCTGCTCGTGAAGTGAGCCTGCCGGGCACATGTCAGCGTCATCGCAGCCCTGATAGCGTCAATGGCCCGGCCTTTCCCCGGTTCATAAATAAATTTGATGTCAACCATCCGGTATGATATGAAAACCTCAAGCCATCCGAACCATGTATTGCAGGAGAAAAAGTGAAAGGGTCAAAGGCAGGAACACACGACCATAAACCGGAAATTGTTTAAACAGAATTACAGGAGAGCGTGACATGGGAAAACTGTTATGGGAGCCTTCGAAAGAGCGGGTATTAAATTCCAACATGAAGCGTTTCATGGATGTTATAAACAAAAAGCACGGTAAAGACTTCATGGAATATAAAGATCTGTATCAGTGGTCGGTGGAGAATATTTCCGATTTCTGGGCTTCTATGTGGGATTTTGCCGGCATAACGGCGTCTAAACCTTATGACCGGGTTATCGACGATGTTAAGAAGATGCCGGGGGCAAAATGGTTTGAGGGAGCGCGCCTTAATTTTGCCGAAAATCTTTTACGTTACAGGGACGGGCAGACAGCGCTCATTTTCAAGGGTGAAGATCAGGCCGCCACCCGTATGACATACGCGGAGCTCTATGATGAAGTAGCCCGGCTTTCAGCCTCTCTGCGAAAGGCGGGTGTTGTGAAAGGTGACCGCGTGGTCGGATTCATGCCCAATATGCCGCAGTCGATTATTGCCATGCTTGCCGCCACAAGTATCGGCGGGGTATGGTCTTCATGTTCTCCCGATTTTGGAATAAAAGGAGTTTTAGACCGGTTCGGACAGATAAAACCGAAGATTATATTTACTGCAAACGGCTATTCATTCAAGGGGAAGCGCTTGGACAGCCTCGGGAGAATATCTGATATATTAAAAGAACTTCCTTCGATAGAAAAGGTGGTCGTCGTTCCTTATACCGAGAATGATCCCGATATAAGCAGGGTTCCGAAGGCGGTTCATTACAGAGACTTCATATCTTCGGAAAAAGGCCTTGAGATAAAATTCGAGCAGCTTCCTTTTGATCATCCATTATACATAATGTATTCGTCGGGGACGACAGGACTTCCGAAATGCATGGTGCAGTGCGCGGGCGGAATTCTTGTTCACCAGTTGAAAGAGATGATCCTTCATACCGACATGAGAAGAAATGATACTATTTTTTATTTCACCACCTGCGGTTGGATGATGTGGAACTGGCTTACAAGCGCTCTCGGCGTTGGAGCGACACTCGTACTGTTCGACGGGAATCCTTTCCATCCGGAACCGGGCGCGTTATGGAAAATGGCCCAGGATGAGAAGATATCCGTTTTCGGAACAAGCGCGGGATATATAACAGCCCTGCAGAATGCCGGCGAAAAACCCGGAAAAACATACGACCTTAAAAATCTCAGAACGATTCTTTCAACGGGCTCGCCTCTTTCAATGGAAAATTTCGAATATGTGTACAGTGACATAAAACCGGATGTTCAGCTTGCGTCAATTTCGGGAGGAACCGATTTAAACGGCTGCTTCGCGCTCGGCAACCCGATGGGCCCTGTCTATTCAGGGGAGCTTCAATGCAGGGGGCTTGCCATGAAGGTTGAAGCATTTGATGAAAACGGGAAGCCGGTCATTAATCAGCAGGGAGAGCTTGTCTGCACCGCCCCGTTTCCTTCAATGCCGATCTATTTCTGGGATGATCCGGACGGGAAAAA
>JAUPLM010000333.1 GCA_030836965.1 Thermodesulfobacteriota bacterium
AGCGGCAGCAGATGCTCTTCGCGCGGGTGACAGTAGCGTGCGGAAGGCGCTTTCTCCCATTCAATAAGTCTCTGTTCCCGTGCGGACCAGGATACCGGGTTGGTACACACATCAATCAGCCAGTTTTGAAAGGCATCGTTCTCCGGATCAGGCGTATTAACGCCTTCCCATGAAAATGCTCTCATATTGTGAAACGAAAATCCGGATCCGATTACAAGAATATTTTCGTGCGTCAGTTCGCGCAAAGCTTTGCCGAGAGCTATATGCGCAGCCGGGTCGAGACCACGCAACAGAGAAAGCTGAAGCGATGGGATATCTGCCTTAGGATACATCAGTTTCAGCGGGATAAATAAGCCATGGTCGAACCCCCGCTTGAAGTCTATACTGGCCGGTATATCGTTCTTATTAAATATTCCGGCAATCCTCTTTGCAAGCTCCGGGCTTCCGGGAGCAGGATAGGTTACTGTGTAGGCTTCTTCAGGAAAGCCGTAATAATCATAGAACATGGAAGGGTTTTGCGCGCCTAAGAGCGTTGCCGCGCTTTCTTCCCAATGGGCGCTGATGACAATTATGGCATCCGGTTTTTTAAGCCGGACCGGAAGATTTATCATGAAATCCACCATGGCCTTATGACTGGCGTCTCCGAGAATCGGCAGGGGGCCGCCGCCATGGGAGAAATAGAGAATCTGGATTTTGTTATGAGAATTGTTGTGATTAAGCATAAAAACTTTTCAATGAAGCATTACTTATAATCGCCGTTTTGAAAAAGCTCGTCAATATTTTTAATTGATATTGGTTGTTGGCATGGAAATCAAGAGAAAATTAAAAGATTATCTTGCTGATTTTTTCCAGGGCTGAGGCGTCTGTTTCGTCGAACTGATCTTTCTTGTCGGAGTCAACATCGAGTACCGCCGCTATTTCTCCTTTACGGTTTCGGACCGGAACCACAATTTCTGAAGCCGAACGGGAGTCACAGGCTATGTGGCCCGGGAACCTGTGCACATCTGCTACAATGACCGTTTTGCCGCCTTTGATTCCGGCCCAGCAGACGCCGGTATCTTTTTTCAAAACCTGACAGGCGGGACTTCCCTGATACGGCCCCACTGTCAGTTCACCATCTATGAGCCGGTAAAAACCGCACCAGAAGTAGTGATCGAAGTTGTGATAGAGCACTGCGGCGGTAGTAGCCATATGAGCAATCGGATCGCCGGTCTTCAAAAATAGTTCCTGAAGTTGTTTGATGACCTGTTCATACAGCAGTTTTTTCTGTTCCGATTCCATTCCTTACTCAATGTCTTTTTATTGTTTGATGTCAAAATGTCAATGTTAAGACGTAAATATTATTTAACTTTTCTCCGATCTATAGGAGCTTTTTTTGATAACCGAATACTATATGAATGATCAGGCCGCATATTTCAGCACTGCGATGAAGTGGCATGCAGTCCCCGTGATGACGAACAGGTGCCAGACGAAGTGGGCATACCGCATGCGCCTGGCTGCGTAAAACCCCACACCCGCTGTGTAGGCCGCTCCTCCTGCCAGAAGCCAAAACATGCCCCACGATGGCATGTTGAGCCACAACGGCTTTATGGCAAATATGATGAGCCATCCCATGACCAGATACAAAATCGTTGAAAGTTTTTTGTACCTTATGCCCCCGAAAGACTTGAAAATGACTCCCGCAACGGCTATCCCCCAAACAAGTCCAAACAGGGTCCAGCCCCAGGCGCCATGAAGCACACCAAGCGTGAACGGCGTATACGTGCCGGCTATCAGCAGGTAGATGGCGCTATGGTCAAGAATATGGAAGACCCGTTTGGCCTTATTCTTCGCCAAAGCGTGATAAAGCGTTGATACGATGTAAAGAAGCACCATCGTAAATGCGAAGACGCTTACGCTAACGATTTCAACTGGATTATTACGCTGAACAGCAGTGAAGACGAGAACAGGGGAAGCAGCGACCGCTGCCAGGAAGCCCACACCATGGCTGATACTGTTCGCGATTTCCTCTCCGCGGGACTGAGTCCGTTCTTGTGATATGAGTGGCTTCCTCATAGAAATAATTCCTTTGCGAATTAACGTGCCGGTCACCTGCCGGAAATATAAGGGTATTAACGCTGATTATTTGACTAATCTATCCAGCAAGATATCTTCGACATTCCGCCTTGCATCGATTACGGATAAAACAAAAACAGTGGTATCTGATATTCTGTAAATAATTCGCCAGGGCTCGACGACCAATTCCCGATAGATGTGTATACCTTGATCTTGCAGCTCCGGCACAATTCGCCCACGTTCAGGATGGGAGTACAGGTTTGATGCTTTCTGTTTTATGGTTTTAAGTAGTTGTAATGCATTGCCTGGATTATCAATCGCAATATGATCGATAATTTGTTTTAAATCCCGTTGCGCAACAGACGCCCATTTAACATAGTACTTTTTGTTCATTTTGGCATTTCTTTCAATGCGTTCTCGATATCATTAAAAACATCTTCCTGTAATCTGGTTTTACCACTCCTGATATCTGCTTCCCCTTCCGACAGAAGTTTCAAAATACCGATAGCATTGCGCATATTTTCATAACTTTTAGGATCTTGCAGTATAGCCCTTGGTTCACCGTTTTGGGTAATTATCACAGGGCGATGTGTTTCATTAATCTGGTTAAGTAAATCGGCTGCCCGTGATTTCAAAAAAGTTACCGGTTTAATATCGCTTGTAATATTCATAGGTTTTTACCTCCAGTCTGTATATAGTATCAAATTAAGACCGCATGTCAAGATTTTATAACGGGAAGCAACCAGAGCCGTTTTTATCTGCGATTGGCTGCAGCGCCAGGGTAGAGCTTCAGGACAGATAGAGGACGTAATGCGCTTACAAAATTACTTCTTAATAAGCGAATAATTATACTCAGTTGCGAGTTTCTCACCCCTTATCACCGACTTTGCGACAGCTGCTACCGATTGCTCCAGCCGCCGGGCAAGTGATACCATCGTCACACCCAACTCTTTTACCGCCCAATAACATAAAAGACTGCGCGCCTGAACTATCTCCCGGTGCTTCCCAGCAGCCCATACTTTCTCCTCATCAACACCTAAAACACCGGCAACCCTGATAGCCACATCGTTTAAAGAATATCCGCGGGCCTGAAGGTCATATTTTCCCTTCATTCTCTCATCAGAAGATTTAAGCACGCTTTCCACAAAATCGCCGTTGCCTAAAATCCTCTCGTCACCTCTCTCAAACACCTTTGCTTTCCGAAGCGCTTTTACCGCAGACCAGCCTCCCATGCTCCGGACAAGACCTCCTCCCGTCAAATCCGGCCTTTTCCCCTGCTCAATGCCATTCCCGACAAATCTCCGGTATGCCCGCCTGGCTGGAGTGGTTCTTTCACTATAAAGCGACAATACCTTATCCGTATTCTGCCAGTCACACTTGACCTTGCCCATCAAAACGCTGTGACCGCAGTAGGGATATCCGTCGAGAGTATTTAAATCCGGGACAACTTTTGCTCTTAGAGGATTGAGATGAATGTAACGCACCAGTTCAAGTAAATAAGTATCTTCCTGGCATAAAATGGATTTATACCGGTTCTGGTACAGATGTCCGTATCTGCCGTGTCTGCGGTTATACCAGATCGCGTATCCGGTCAAAAGCCGTCTCATGACTTTTGAGATTGATACATTGCCGGTTCTAAGCAACAGATGAAAATGGTTTGGTATCAGAGCCCAGGCATAGCAATCCGTTCCGGTTTCTGTAAGGATAGCTCGGAGTCTGCCGAGGAAATTATTACGGTCTTCATCATTCTTAAATAGTTTCTGCCGGTCGATTCCCCTGACGATTATATGCTGCATAGCACCGGGTGCGTCTATTCGTGATTTTCTTGGCATGTAATTCCGATAGCATGTCACCGGACATTAATCAAGTGTAAAAGTTTAATACGTCCCCTATATAGTTCTGTCCGTTTGATAGAAATTTGGGCCGCGCATGCATGGCAAACTGTGATAAGCTCCCTGGTTATTGCATCGAATGCAGGCCAATCATGTTTCCTTCTGTGTCAATGATCAATGCTATGTAGCCATACTGCCCGATGGCCATTTTATCTTTCTGTACCTGACCTCCTGCTTTGGCCGCCCTTGCGGCCTCAACTGCACAATCAGTGCAGCTAAAGTAAACCAGCACGCTATTGGAGCCCGAAGGATAGCCCGGCATCTTGACCAGCGCGCCCGATGTACCATAATCATCGGATCTCATGGGGAATGCCCACAATTCCATACCCGGCTCCAATCCCGGGTTTTCAAGCTTTGACAGCTCTACCCCGATCACTTTTTCATAGAACGCTTTTGCGCGATCCATGTCTTGGACGTAAATCTCAAACCAGCCAACAGGATTGTTCATAGCCATCCTCCTTTCGTGATGCAGGTTGATATCGAAGCCCAACGTTGAATTAATCTGCCGGGCCGAAAATGAGTAAAAAGGTAAGTTCTTGTTCCAGTCGGTTTAGTGATTGGTTATGATTTAAGGTATTCTTTTTTCACCTAATTCCTAATTATTTTCTACCGGTCAGTTCCCCTGATGATTATATGATGCATCGCACCGGTTGCGTCTATTCGTGATTTTCCTGGCATGAATTCCCGATAGCATGTCACCGGACAATAATCTGGTGTAAAAGTGTAATACGTCCCCTATATGGCCCCAGAGTAATGGACTAAAATCTTTCCATATATTGTCTATATATGAAGAAAAGCTTGTCTATATACTGCCGTATTATCGATAAAACATGGAAAACATAGTTGAGTTTTCAATGTGTTAAGGATATTGGTTGTTAACATGGAAATCAAGAATAAATTTAGTCCGGATCCTGGAGTTATCTTGAATAATGATTGTTAATGGCATGCGGCAGCAGAGAAATAAAGTTGATTGAAATCTATTCATGGCGTGATATATATTCAATCACAATGTAAATAATCTGGAAATGCGCATGGTTATTTACAAAGATGCGCTTTGTTTGGTGTTCAAAATCCTGAGGATAATAAGGGTTGAACTTAAACGGTATGAGAGCGGAACATGAACAATAAAGACTTACTGCTGGCGATCGACAACGGGACACAGAGCCTGAAAGCTCTGATTTTCGACCTTGAAGGGAATCTTCTGGCAAAGGAGTCGGCGCCCTTCAAACCGTATTTTTCCAGGCATCCCGGATGGGCCGAGCAGGACCCTGATGTTTTCTGGGACGCCCTCTGCCTTGCCTGCCGAAAGCTGCTTGGAAACAACACGGCATACAGGGAACGCATCGCCGGAGTCGCACTCACAACCCAGAGAGGCACGGTTATAAATCTGGACAAGGAAGGAAAACCTCTGCGACCCGCCATCATATGGCTCGATCAGCGCAAGACTCACGGACTTCCGCCCCTCGGAGGATGATGGGGGTCTATTTTTGCTGCAACAAATTTAACGGGAACGATAGATTATTTCCGTGCTGAGGCTGAAGCTCTCA
>JAUPLM010000031.1 GCA_030836965.1 Thermodesulfobacteriota bacterium
CGACAACAGGCATGGCGCGGGAGGCGGGACCGAACCTGTCAATCCTTCAATTTCATCCGATGCTGTGGAAACGACCGGATATTTTACGGGATTGGCTCCGGGCTGGGCGTATGACTGGCTGTTCAACACGGTAAAAGTATATGCTGTAAGATTGGAAGTCACAAGAGCTTCGACCATGAATACGGACGGGAGATATTTTTACACTATCAATACATGGATCAAGCGATGCAACAGTGAAAACATCAACGATATAAACTCCTGTTCAGAGTATACGGGGTTAAGCAACACGAAAGTGGTATATGATCCAGCTTCTCCTGATCCGCCAACTTTGAGACGAATAATTGAATTAATCCCGGCTTATCACAGCAGTTTCAACAAATTTCTATTTGGATGGACGGCAGCGGCAGGCAGTCAAACTATGGAAAACCTTACACTCAACAACTTTCAGTTGTATTTTAATAGAGAACCTGTAACCTGCGGCGGATATGGCATCTGGAACAACCTTGGAATCGCCGGAAGTACAAGATATTTTAAAGTCAATGGAACTGGATGCATCGGTAAACTCTATGGTTCTCAGATCGGGAACATAGGACCGAACGGTTCTATCAACGGTTATACTAACAATACCTGTACAATCGTCGCAAGCCCATCCGAAATAACATATAATCAAGCGGCAACTGCCGACGCAGACGCAGATTGCACGGTTAATTTCAGCGGAACAGACAGGTAAAGATTCCAGAGTTATCTTTTGGAGCTGTACCAGCGAGCTTATTTTATCTACTTGTTTTTATTGACATCCGTAATTCCTTACATTATGGAATTTCCGGAATAGAATATGTAGCAAGGAGAATGACGATATGCAATCGGCCATATCGTCGAGGTACTAAACGAATAATCTTTATGGAGGTTGTTGAAAGAATGAATCCTATCGCACAACAGCTTAACGAGGCTATTGAAAAGGGGAATCCAAACCTGCTTGATATGTTGTCCGGCATGGGAAAGAATCTTTTTTTCCCGAAAGGCATACTGAGCCAGAGCGCTGAAGCAAAGCAGAAAGCGCACAAGCTTAATGCCACAATCGGAATAGCGAAAGAAAACGATAAAACTATGCATTTTTCTTCGGTTATGTGCCTGCTGGAGGGGCTTGAGCCGGAAGAAGCGTTAACTTACGCGCCTTCTTTTGGAATTCCGGAACTGAGGAAGACATGGCAGAATTCCATTTTCGAAAAGAATCCTTCCCTTGCTGGTAAAAAAATCAGCCTGCCTGTTGTAACCTGCGGCATCACGCATGCTTTAAGCATGGTTGCGGATGTGTGGGCCGATCCCGGCGATGTTGTAATATTGCCCGACATGATATGGGGAAATTACAACATGATATTAAATGTCAGAAAAGGAGTCAGAATCAGCCAGCATGCCACTTTTAACGAAAACGGCGGGTATAACCTCGCGGCGCTTGAACAACTGATCGATACAGAGGCAAAGAAAAGCGGCAAAGTTATCATTCTCCTGAATTTCCCGCATAACCCGACCGGTTATACGCCAACAAAAAAAGAGGGGAAGGGCATTGCGGATATTCTTGCCGATGCCGCCTCGAAAGGAACGAAGATAATCGCCGTTTGCGACGATTCATATTTCGGGCTTTTTTATGAAGAAGAAACTCTGAAAGAATCGGTTTTTGCCGGGCTGTGCGGCAGATCTCCGAACCTGCTCGCAGTAAAGGTTGACGGCGCCACGAAGGAAAATTTCGTGTGGGGATTGAGGGTAGGTTTTATAACCTATGGGTGCAAAACAGACGGAGACCCGGCGCCCGTGTATGACGCGCTTGAAAAAAAGACCGCCGGATGCATCAGGGGCAACATCTCGAATGCTTCACACCTGAGCCAGTCGGTTGTTTTAAAATCTATGAAGGATAAGCGATATCCGGTTGAGAAAAACCAAAAATTCGAAATATTAAAGAAGAGGGCGATCAAGGTAAAAGAAGTACTTTCGGATCCGAAATATAAAAAGGCCTGGGATGTTTATCCGTTTAACTCCGGATACTTCATGTGTATAAAGCTTAAAAACCTGGATGCTGAAACATTAAGGCTGCACCTTCTTGATAAATACGGTGTCGGCCTGATTTCCACGGGGAAGAGCGATCTCAGGGTTGCTTTCTCCTGCCTGGAGGAAAAGGATATAAGGGAGCTTTTTGATATTGTTTTAAAGGGAACGGAAGATCTTAAAAAATAGGGTTCAAGTGATCAAGGGTTCAAGGATTCGAGTGAAAGGAAAGAGCCTGTCAAAACCTGAGAAAACAAACACTTGAACCCTTGAATCCTCGAATCCTGGGACCCTTTCTCCCAACTAGTTGGGAGAAGAAACATTATATTTGGAAATACCTTTGTGAAGATTCTTTTTGTCTGCACCGCAAATATCTGCCGGAGCTTTATGGCGGAGCGTATATTCAGAACAATGGCAGAGCGGAGCGGCCGCAGCGATA
>JAUPLM010000032.1 GCA_030836965.1 Thermodesulfobacteriota bacterium
AGATACTATCTGAAATATTTTCAATTACTCTGTCAGATCAAATTATTAGTGCTGCAATAGGTATGCATGGCGCAGGGAAATATGGAGCTCAATGTGGGTTGGTAGAAGGAACATTAATGTTTCTTGGTATAATCGGCAAAGAATATAGTTTTCAAGAAGAAACAATTGTTGATCATTGCAGAGAATACGCAAAACAATTTGAAAACAAATTTCAATCTTTATTGTGCAGCGTACTTCGACCGGAAGGTTTTAAAAAACAAAACCCGGCGCATATGTGTGAAAAGCTAACTTGCAGAGCGATAGAATTCAACATAGACTTTGTCTCAAATTTTTTAAAGCAGAAAAAATAACTTTTATAACCACCTTGTTCACTCGGACTCGGCAAACAGCGCCGGTCCGGTGAGCCGGATGTTGGGCAACTGTCAGCTTATAATCTTGTCTTTTCGGAAGCTCCACGAATCAAAAATAGAATGTGGAATGGCCATGATAACTATGATGACAAAAGTAAATGTGAAGGGTATTACAGGAAAATCCATCTCTGAATTTTTGTTGAATTGTACGGATAAAGAGTATCAACGGTGGTGGAAGGGGGTACATCTTTCTTTCAATACAATAAAACGTTATCCAGACAATATCGGCAATCTGGTGTATTTTGACGAACTTGTTGGCAAACACAGATTAAAGTTTAAGGGGCAGATAACTGAGATCATCCCGGGTAAGAAGCTTGTGTGGCAAATGAAAAAGTTTGTGAATTTACCTGGTTGGCTTACCTTGGTCTTTGAAGACAGTAACAATGGCGTCGAGATTACCCACACAATAACAATCGGCTTTAATGGAGCAGGAAGAATTTTAGATCCGCTCCTGAAAGCGTATTTTTCTGATGATTTTGAAAAAGAGATGAATGAACATGCACAAATCGAGTTTCATAAATTGGCGAACATATTATCTTGATCAGTAAAAAGATAAGGGCATAGGGAACGTTTGTGCTTAAAAACCTTTCCTGTATTTCTCGGCTCGCTCAATTTCCTGCCTTTGCGTTTTCTGTGCGGCATATATGCCCCGGTCGTTTCTGTTGTGAGTCAAGAGTGGGCTTGACTCAATGGCTTTCATGTTATTTTACCAATTTTTCGACCCTTTGAATCCAGGGTTCGAAGCGACTGCCGTAGGCCAATTCGACTTTGTACCGGGGACTCTTTTTCCCGCGGGCACGGTAGTTAAATTTATTACTGAAACCGGTCTGCTCATCTTTACTATATTTATCCTGAGCCAAAATTGAATCGAATACATTCCGGTGCGTAAGCGGCACATTGATCCTGTCGATCCTTATGTCGGTAATGTTTCCCATAATCTCACTTTTGTTTTTATCGTAACTACACATTAAATCCACAATACCAGGCAATACGATATATTTCGACCGGTCTGCATAGCGCTCACGCAGCTTCGCTGCATCAAGCCCCGCATCAATTGCGTAAAGACGTGATTCCTTGGACCTCTCGTCTTCAACAGAAGTTTGTGCCTCCTTAAAATTATTCTGCAGACCCTTATCTTCTGTATTCGCCCGGAGAGCGGCTTCGGCCTTTTTCAGATTCATTTCTGATCTCTTTAAGGCTTCCTGATAAGCATTTCCATCATATTCGAGCACGATAAAAGCATCTCTGGGGAGCGGTGATTTTATCTTTTTTGAGTCCTTGTCAGGGCATGTAAATGTATCGATCGTAAATCCCAACTCCAATAACTTTTGCTCATTGAGCCATACCGGAGAGCCCCAGCGCATAAAAGAGTAATTATCATCTTTAATTTCAGGTATGATCCTCCAATCCAGGCGCAGGGACAGACCGCTGTTCTCATCATTGGTTTCATAGGTATTTAGGAAAGCAAGCTCCCGTTCCGTGAGTTCGATCACGGCTTCAGGCTTGCCGGATCGATTCCCCGATATACCCAGAAGCACAATGATGTTGACGGCCAGAAGAAGAACGAACCCTGAAATAAACAGACGTGTAGGAGAAAAAACAGGTTTCATTTCGACACCTCCTCTCCGGCATCGCTCCCTGTTTTACGGAGCCTTTTTAATATGAGCAGGGCGAGAATAGCCGTTAAACTTATAAGCAGAAAGAAGAGATATTTGGGCATCCAGTCCCACCACCAGTCATAAAACTTCGTATAGAGAAAAAGAACAAAAAAGAGATTGCCGGTATTGATCACGTCGTTCCAGTTTTTCCTGATACCGAGCCAGATAGCGGCTGCGCTGAATAGAAATCCTGCAATCTGGTAAATGGCTTCAACCGTATCGTTGTTAAGGCGGATGTAACTGATCATCCCCCAGTTCGCCAGGATCAGGATGGGGATGAAAAAGAAAAGCATCCCGAAAACCCTGAATATCAAATTAAAGCCTGAGAATTGCCTGTGCGGAAAATAATAGGGCACGAAGAAGATCACTGCGGCAGGAATAAAGAAATTTTCAGGACGCTCTCCGAAATGGAGCCAGTACATTCCTGACCATGATCCGGCCTCTGCTGATATAAAGCAAGCAAGGGAGATCAATCCCGCACCCAGAAGCAATCGCGCATCGGAAGCATAAGCCAGGATGAAAGCAAAGACCGCCCATGCCAGGAAAGCCTTGTGGGATGGGGTTATGTTAAAAATCTGTCCCAACATGGTGAGGTTGAGAACGAAGCAGGCAAAAGCGACCATACCGAACAATTTTGAGAAGTATCCCGTACGTTCACGGGGGGCGGTAATCATGGTAAGAGCAAGCCCGATCATTGGCGCGAGAATCAATATGAATACCTGAACCCCTGTAGAAAATCTTCCCCAGAACTGATAAAAAAGGAAAAAGACACTGGCTGCCAGCCCGAGGGCTCCGAGAAAAGACGCGATTTTCATGCCGAGGCTGAGCTGTTTTTCACGCTTGCTGATATCAACATCGAAAAGATCTGAGAGTTGCGCCAGAAACTTATCATGGTACGCGGTAATCGCCGTGTGCTGGTTCTCATCGAGAGAAATTACTTTTTCAAGCTCGATCAATTCTAACTCGGTTCGAAAAGCCCTGATCTGGTCAGCTCTTTGCTGTGCATCCGCCTTTGAGGTAGGAATCATATGGCTCTCCCTTTAATTTTTACCGTTTATCGTCGAGTTCGAGCTGCGTGGTTTTGCAGCGTTAGCTCCATACCTGGTTATCACTGTTACTCGACAACTACGGCTGTGCCGCTTGCCGAAACCATCAGCATTCCGTTTTTTTGACCAAGTACCTCGTAGTCCAGATCGACACCGACTACGGCGTTGGCGCCGGCCTCTTGCGCGCGCTGCTGAAGCTCCTGCAAAGCAATTTCGCGCGCCCGCTGAAGTTCCCGCTCATAGGTTGCCGACCG
>JAUPLM010000334.1 GCA_030836965.1 Thermodesulfobacteriota bacterium
GGTCAAATCGGGCCGTTCACGGTTTGTCGCTTCTTTCAGATATGTCGTAGCTCCCTGAGAGGCCAGCAGACCTGTCATACCGACAGCCAATCCTTTCGATTTTGCTTTTGCCCATTCCTTTGCGTCATCTCCTCCCGGAGTCGCGATGGCTGTCGCAAGATAGGCAATTCCGGTCGCATCGAGCATCAGATCGCTTGCATCCCTCGCATCATCTTCTGAACCGAATACGGGGGTATGCTTTACGGCCCAGTCCGAGATTCTTTCATCGGTGTCGTCTATTTGGATCGCTGCCGCGCATATGGCCGGAGCCCATGTTTCAGGCTCAAGCGCAACATCGATTGCCGATTTTTTAATCCTCTCCCATCCTGGAAACAGAGTCGCGTCCTGCCCCCATCTTCTGCCGTTTGAGAGAGTGCCGCATGAGATAAAAAAAGGAAGTATCAGTATTGAGGTCAAAAAGCGCAGATTAAAAAGGCTGATTAAGAGACGTTTTATTTGCGCATTCTTCATGCATTCCATTTGATCGCCTCCTTTATGTTTACGTTTAAAAATATTGCATCAATATCATTTAATCAAGACATAAAAAGGATATATTTTGAATACCTGACCCTGCCGCAGGTCCGCCAATCGGTATGGTGTAAGGTTACAGGCAAAAGCTGAAATTTATTATCGATTTCCATGATAAGGACTAATATTATCTGAAAATGGGTAATTTTACACCTTTTAACACTGTTGTATGTGAAGATGAATAAATTAAAATCGCGATTAATCCTTGACAATGATATCAATATTGATACTATAATACCATGTCCAAAATTGATGAGATAATAGCCGGAATGACGCAAAACCCGAAGGGCGTACGTTTCAGCGATTTATGTAAGGTTTGCGACTATTTCTTCGGGGAGTCACGTCGAAGCACCGGCAGCCATCGAGTTTATAAAACGCCCTGGCAGGGAGATCCGCGAGTAAACGTTCAAAATGATAAAGGAAAAGCAAAATCCTATCAAGTGAAGCAGGTGCTTTTGGCTCTTGAAAAATTGGAGGTAAATCATGGCATTAAAAAATGATCGATATACATACCGGGTAACATGGTCAGAAGACGATAAAGAATATGTTGGTTTATGCGCTGAATTTCCAAGTCTGAGCTGGTTAGCTTCTACACCGGAAGCCGCCCTTAAAGGAATACGCAAATTGGTATCAGAAGTTGTTGAGGATATGGAAACGAATAATGAGGTGATCCCTGAACCCATTGCCTGCCGGCAGTATAGCGGTAAATTTATGGTAAGAATTCCACCCGAGGTTCATCGTAATCTTGCTATCCACGCAGCTGAATCCGGAATCAGTATTAATCGTGTCGTCAGTTTAAAATTAAGCCAATAAGCCCTGCACGATATCTGTGTCCGGGTGTTACATATATTCAGGCCGAAGATATCTTGGCACTGCAATCAATGTTCGCATACTAAATTTCAAAAGAAATATTGAATGGTCAAGTGATATCCCTTATATATCCCCGAAACGAAATGTATCTGTTATTAACCTGCAATAATTGATAATGATAATATTGGTTGAATATGATTAACGAGATCAGTCCCAGCATTTTTAATAACGCTTATAAGACCATAAAGGAAATAAGCGATTTCGATTATCTGTTGTGCTACAGTGAGAATAGAATTCTATTAAAAAAGACCGATAACAGCTATCGAATTCCTGAAATTAAGGATTTCGCCGGTAACATTCAGAAAGATAATCTTATATATTTATTCTCTTTAAATTCCACTAATTGCTTCTTAATCGAAGATAGCCCCTCTCATGATGATTCCTTTGTTTATAATGAAATTTTTAACTTTCGGACTTTTCCGGAGAAGGAAGTCTCCTGGATCGGCGCCATGGGTTACCAGATGATGATGTGGTATTCCAATCATAAGTTCTGCGGTAAGTGCGGGGCCCGGATAGAAATCAAGAACGATGAGAGAGCTCTTTTTTGCGCCCGCTGCAATTCTGTAATCTATCCTAAAATCCCTCCGGCTGTAATCGTTGCCATAACCTGCAAGGACAAACTTCTGCTTTCCAAAGGCCGGAATTTTAAAGGAGACTTTTACGCGCTCATTGCGGGATATGTCGATATTGGCGAGTCGCTGGAAGAAGCTGTTGCAAGGGAAGTTAAAGAGGAGATCGGAATAGATGTTGGAAATCTGAAATACTATAAAAGCCAGCCCTGGCCGTTCTCAGGATCATTAATGGTTGGTTATTTTGCCGAGGCGGATGACACGCAGCCGTTAAAAATCAACCGGGCAGAGATCGCTGAAGCCGGATGGTTTCAACGGGGCAATTTACCGAAACATGCTTCCACCATCAGTATTGCCGGAGATATGATCGAAGCTTTTGATAAAGGCACATTCTGAACCCCGGCTGACAACAGAAACATATGGCGTTTCCTTGCTGATTTTATGTTTCAGCTTACAAATGAAGAAGCTGAATTTAAGGTATCGCAAAATGCGATACCTTAAAGGATCTGGGGAAAAAATGGTTTACCTTTTCCAA
>JAUPLM010000335.1 GCA_030836965.1 Thermodesulfobacteriota bacterium
ATCCCGCCACAATGGGACAGGAGCCTGTGCTTGTGAAAGTAGGCGAAAAAGAAGAGATTGTTACTGGAGGAGAAAAAAGAAGAGCGATAAAGATGCTGGTTACGTTTAAAGGAACAACACAATATCTCTGGATTGGAAATAACGGCGAGATACTCAGGGAAAAAGGTATTCTGGGGATGAGTCTTGAAAAAACAACAAAGGAAGACGCTCTGGACGGATTATCCTTTCAGGCAAGCGAAGACCTTACAAAGCTCGCTTCGGTTGAATCAAATGTCATAATTGATAATCCGGAAAATCTTTCTTTATTGAAAGTCGGAATTGAAGGCATAGAAACAGGTCCATTAATGATGAACGGAGAAAGACAGATCTTTGAAAAGGGGATTCTTACCGTAAGCAAGGAATCTCTTCTCGGTCTCCCGGAAAACCCTTATACAAAGCAAACGGAAAGATTCTGGCTCTATTTTCTCAAACCCACGCAGTTCATACAATCCGATAACAAAAAAGTAATCGATATTGCGACAAAAACGACTGATCCGGTCGATCAGCCTTTGGTAAAAGTGCAGAAGATTGTAAAATGGATAAACGCCAACATAGAAAAAAGGCCCGTCATATCACTTCCTGACGCGGTATCAACCCTTGAGAACAGGGCGGGCGACTGTAATGAACACGCGGTTCTTATGGCCGCCCTTTCAAGAGCTGCAGGGATACCGGCCAAGATCGAATCGGGACTTGTTTATTTAAACGGCCGGTTTTATTATCATGCATGGAACCTCGTGTATCTGGGGAGATGGGTCGCCGTTGATCCCCTCTTCGGGCAGATTCCCGCTGATGTAACACATATCAGGTTTTCATCGGGAGACCCTAAAGAGCAGCTTGCTCTTATGAGCATAATCGGAAAGGTTAAACTTAAGGTAATAGATTACAAATGATACATCTTGAAAATCTTACAAAAAAATACGGCGAGTTTACTGCGGTAAGCAATTTAAACCTTACTATACCGAAAGGTGAAATATTCGGGTTTATAGGACCAAACGGAGCCGGAAAAACAACCACCATAAAAATGATGGGCGGAATAATGGACCCTACTTCAGGCTCCATCGACATCTGCGGAATAAATATGAAAGATGAACCCGAAAGAGCCAAAAAAAACATAGGCTTTATTCCGGACAGGCCGTATCTGTACGAAAAACTGACCGGAATGGAGTTCTTAAGGTTTATCGGTAACCTTTACAATGTGGACAATAAATCCTTTACTGGAAAGGCTGAAGAGAAGCTTAACATGTTTTCACTTCTTTCCTGGGCTGACGAACTTATAGAATCATATTCGCACGGCATGAAACAGAGGCTTATAATGGCGGCAGCCCTTCTCCATGATCCGGAAGTAATGATAGTCGATGAACCTATGGTGGGGCTTGATCCGGTTGCCGTGAGGATGGTCAAAGACCTTTTTAAGCATCTCGCGGGAGAGGGCATGACGATTTTCATGTCGACCCACACGTTAAAAGTCGCGGAAGATGTATGCGACCGGATCGGGGTAATAAACAAGGGCGTTCTGATCGCAACAGGAACCGTCGGCGAGCTGAAGAAAAAATCACTCCTTGTTGATGCGGATCTTGAAGACGCGTTCATTAAACTGACCACTTGATAAAAGAAAAAACAGGAATAACAGATGCCGGGTTTTTTAGATGATGTTTTAATTCTGCTGCGGCCGAGATTTTTATCTTTTAAAAATCCGCTGGTGGCGGCAAATTCAAAAAAAGAGTTTTACCGGAACCTTTTTCTCGGAACAGCGGGATTTTTATTCTGGATCGGTATCTTTATAATTTCGTTAAGAACCCTTAAATACTTTTACAGGATAGAAGGGCTGGGCGATATTCTTGTTTTTAAACTTTTATCCATGCTTGTTCTTACTTCATTTTCTTTCCTTATCTTCAGCAGCATTCTTACTTCGCTATCAAAACTCTATCTTTCCAGAGATCTTGAACTGGTCCATTCAATGCCCGTATCCGGCAACAGGATTTTTTTTGCCAGGTGGATTGAAAGCACCGCCGACAGTTCATGGATGGTTGTAATATATACTCTTCCTGTTTTTGTCGCCCTCGGAGTCGTTAATAAAGCCGGGTTGTTTTTCTACCTGAACACAGCTCTTGTGCTTTTATCCCTTTCATTTATAGCATCCGGAATAAGTTCGGTTCTTGTCATGGCCGCTGTTTTTATCATCCCGGCCGGCCGCATGAAGAGCATTCTTCTCTTTTTGGGATTTACGCTCTTTCTGACCCTGTTTATGGTTTTCAGAATGTTAAAACCGGAACAACTCGTTGATCCCGATGTTTTTGCAACAGTTGTTGTTTATCTGGATACCCTGAAAGCCCCGTCATCCCCGCTTCTTCCCAGTACCTGGGTTTATGACAGCATAAAAGAATCTCTCTCGGGTTCGTTGCGAAGCAGCTTTTTCCATTCAGCTCTCTCGTGGAGCTTCGTCTCCGTTATTATATTTATAAACATACTCATCGCCGACCTGATCTATCGCAGGGGATTTTCCAAATCCCAGACGGCATCTTCAAGGGTATTCAGATATAAATATTCAGATTTCCCTTTCACAGGATTTCTGACAGGCGCAAGCAGAGCCTTTGTGGTAAAAGAGATAAAAACATTTTTCAGAGACCAGACCCAATGGTCTCAACTGTTGCTTATAGGCGCTCTTGTAATTATATACGTATTCAATTTCAGCGTTCTTCCCCTGGAAAGAGCGCCTATAAAAACAATATATCTTCAGAATCTTCTCGCTTTTCTTAATATGGGTCTCTGCTTATTTGTTCTGACGGCTGTTGCCGGCCGGTTCGCATATCCGGCCGTCAGCTCTGAAAGGGACGCCTTCTGGCTTGTTAAAGCATCGCCGGTCAAAATCAAAACAATCCTCTGGATAAAGTTTTTCATATACTTTTTACCGCTGCTCATTCTTTCTGAAATACTTATAGTGGCAACAAATATAATTTTACAGGTTGATGCTTTCATGATGGCTCTTTCATTCATATCGGTATTGCTTATAGTGCCGGGAATAGTATCAATAGGAATAGGCTTCGGAGCAGCATATCCTGATTTTAAATCTGAAAATCCCGCCCAGTCTGTAACCAGTTTCGGCGGCCTTTTGTTCATGATGATCTGCGCCGGATACATAATGGCCGTGATAATTCTTGAAGCAGGGCCGGTTTACGATATATTCATGGCTTCGGTACATCAGAGATCAATGACAGTTTTACAATGGCTGCGGGCGGTCATATCTTTTTCAATAGTAATTGTTATAAGTATACTCGCTATAATTCTTCCCATGCGATTCGGGGAAAAAGGACTTTCAAAGGTTTTGCCGTAAATGGAACTTGATTCACGTCTAACAGGATCAGTGTTGAAAGAGTACCGCAAAGAGGTAAACTGGCGCGAGACCATGAACTATGCCGCTGCGGTCAACGATAACAACTCATGGTATTTTGATGATGAGCGTATAGACGGAATTATTGCGCCTCCCATGTTTTGTGTTGCAGTTACATGGCCCGTAACTGAAAAACTGGAAGAATTCATGGAACCGGGTTTATTTCCCGCCGAAGTATCCGCCATGAAGGTTCACTACACAGAGCATATCGAATTTTACCGTCCGGTCAAACCGGGCGAATTTCTTAACGTAAAGGGTAAAATAGCAGCTATTCTGCCCCACAGGGCGGGAACCCGCATCGTTATACGCTATGATGTAACCGGTAAAGAGGGAAAGCCGGTTTTCACGGAACATATCGGAGCCCTTTTGCGCGATGTAAAATGCACGGATGAGGGCAGAGGCGGAGAAAGCCTTCCGGTTGTGCCTGCATGCGAAAGCAAATGCCCAAATATCTGGGAAGCGACCGTTCCGGTGGATCCGATGAGCCCTTTTATTTACGACGGATGCACAAACATCTTTTTCCCTATACACACATCGAAGCAGTTTGCAAAAATGGTGGGACTGCCGGGGATAATACTACAGGGAACCGCAACACTTGCCTTTGCGGTAAAGGAATTGATAAACCGGGAAGCCGGGGGAGATCCGCACAGGCTCAAAATTCTCTCCTGCCGGTTTACCGGCATGGTATTGCCGGGGACCGATATAAGAATACAGCTTACAGGGAAATCAGAGAGGGGAAATGACAAGGATCTCCATTTTACAGTCATGAATAAGGAAGATCAAAAAGCCATCAGCAACGGGTATGCCTTGATTACAAAGCTTTAAGGCTTCTCTTTTCTCAGCAGATATCTCGATTTTGATCCGCTTCCTTCCACAAAAGTGAGCGGTTTGTCATTGTAGTTTATAACCTCCCATCCATCCGCAGCCAGTATATTTAAAGCATACATTTCAGAGACTTTAGAATTGCCGAATTTTTTATTTGAGTACTTTTCGACGAAATCCCTGAAAGCTTCATGTTTCGCGTCCTTGTATGAGATAATGCTCTCTTTGCGGTAGGATGATATTTCCTTATCAGAGCCGTCATTGAAATATACGGTTGTCGACATCTCGGCTATTCCGCTTGCTTCATCATAAAACCTGTTCACCACCACCAGCTCCGCATATCTGTAACGCTTTATTTTTGTCTCCTCGGCATATGCAAAACCGGACAGCAGGAGGGCAATTATACAGATATAAAATGAATAATTTTTTAAATATGTCATAACGTTCCTCCATCAATATTGTTTATGTTTACCGACCGTTATTAATAACAGCCGGACTTCATTTGCAGCATCCGGATCAACTTCCCGATAAACCGGAACATGTTAACCTGTTGCGGGGTA
>JAUPLM010000336.1 GCA_030836965.1 Thermodesulfobacteriota bacterium
GCTGCGGCATATTTCCATAAATATCTTCGCCGAGCAAGCCGCCATCCGTGTTTAGAAGTCCTCCTGATTCCTCAATAACGTTATAAAGAAGCCCGACCTCTTTTTCCATGAAAGCCTTTGTTTCGGAACCTATAAAAAGATCTTTAAGCTCCTTTCTCAGGTTTTCTGAATGGAGCCGCAGAAACCAGCCGTCGGTATATGGATTCTTGTTTGCAAGGCTCCCTTCTTCCCTGAGGCGGGGATTGACATCCGTCACAACCCCGCTCACAGGTGAAAGTATATTCGCTTTTTTCCCGCCGCGCTTTATAACTATCTGCGAATCACTCTGCTTCATCCGTTTTCCGGTCAGCGGCGCTTCAACACAATCAAGGGGGCCGAGCAGCCGCAATGCAAAATCGTCAAGACCTATCCTTACCGACGATCCTTCTTCTATCTTTATCCAGGCATGTCCTTTATGGATATAATAGCCCTGTGGAATCCTGAATCCTTCGACATTAAGAAGATCCACGGGGTTTACCAGGGCATGTACGGAATACTGATCATAAAAATACTGGTCAAACTCGCAGTTGGCGCACCTGTAGTCATGGCCGCAGTTTTTAAAATCTATGCGGCCTTTCATATGATGTATGCACGGCCGCTTTGACGGGGGCGTTTCCTGCAGCTTCTCGATCCAGTGAACTATATTTTTGCGCTTTTTCCCGCGTGAGCCGCCCTTTTCCGGCATGCTTCTGTTTTCGTCGACCGCGCGCATCATGGCCCTGTCGAAGCGGCAGGATGTGCAATCGTAGAAGCTGCTGCAATACTTTGAACGGACAACCCCTGCCTGCATCCAGAGACAGGGGCTGCGGCCTGTTTGTATCTTATTATTTATTCCTGCGTATCCCATTTTTCACCTCAAATCCGAATATCGAATATCGGACATCGAATATCGTACTTCGAATACAGTCTCTGGTTTATGGTCTCTGGTCTATGGTTTATGGTCTCTGGTTTCTGGTTCTTGCCCTCTGACCACCGACTTCTGACTTCTGCCTCCTGGCTTCTGACTCCTTGAACCCTTGAATCCTTGACCCCTTGAATCCTTTTTTCCCTACGTTTTCAAAAATGTTCTCGCAAGGTTTCTCCAGTCAAGGCCGGGGAGATTCCCGTAAATGTCCTCCTTGAAATATCCGCCGTCTGCCGCAAGAGGACCGGCTACCTCTTCGATCATCCCCTCCAGTTTGACCACTTCATCGCTTATCCAGGCCGGGCTTGCGCTGTCATCCATAAGTTTTTTTACCGTTCCCTTGATATCCGGAGATCGCACCATAAACAGCCATCCGTCACCGTAGGGCTCCCGGTTGGCAAGTTCCGGTTTTTCCCTTACCTCGGAATTGACCTCGACAATAACCCCGTTGACAGGTGAAAGTACATCGGCCGCGTTCTCTCTGCGCTTTAACCCCCAGCCGGCAACACCCTGATCAAGCACTTTACCCATGAGCGGAAGATCAAGGGCATCGGCTTTCCCTAAAAGCTTGAGAGAGAAATCATCAAGCCCGATCCGTATATAACCGCCGCTTTCTATTCTCGCCCAGGTATGGCCGTTATGAAAATAGTAGCCGACCGGGACATCAAAACCTTTGACATTCTGTACCTCACCCGGAACCGTCTTGTTTTTGGTCGTCCAGACATCTTCAAAAAACTGGTCGAAATCACACTTCGAACATTCATAATCATAGGCGCATGTTCTTTTTTCAATACGCCCGGTAAGACTGTGCCGGCAGATTCTGTTCATATCCTCTCTTTTTCTCATGGCATTCTGCCAGCTTATCTGGTTTCCCTTTTCGACCTTTTTACTCATGCCCAGATCATATTTGCAAGTGGTACAATCATAGAAATTATTGCAATCCTTAAAACCGGCAAGACCGGCCTGCATCCATATACAGGGGTTGGAAGCGCGGGCGCTTTTATCGGGTTTCACCATCCATACCTGCCCTCCCAGAACGGTTTTAATCTCGCTTCGGCCCTGTTCTTTTGCATCGCCTTTCCTGTAGGTTGATCCATATCCAAGCCTGCTTCTCCGTTCTTCCTGATTCTGATTTGCCATTTTGCCGCTCCTTTCGATTTACGTTATTATAAACTTTATATGAACCTGAATTTATCCTGTCATGTTTCTTTCTTCTGTATTACAGAAGAGCAAATGATGTGCCAGTCTCGCCATTTATCTGTGCAATCGTCTTATATGGCTGTTTATATTATAATAAATAAGTATCTGTCTGTATGACAAGATACTATAGCCTGAATCTCTTCCTTGATGGATTTTACTACATCTGAATTTTTAAAGCGCGATAATTATGCCTGAGATAGGATATATCTGGAGCTTTATAGGACAGTTATAATATTGCCGCGTTTTGCGGCATTAAAAAAGCCGTACTGCTGTAATTTACAACAGTACGGCTATAAAAATCATAAAACATTTTTAGACAGGATTAACAGGATGTACAGGATTTAGCCTGCGGCGAAAAGGTCAAATCAATGGAGACATAACTCACAGTGGTCGGATGCGCTTATCTCTCTCCGCGAAGCGGCCTTATTATCATGTTAATCCTGTAAATCCTGTCTGATTATTTTCTATTCCAGAATTTCAGGCAGCTTATTCTCCCATCCGAGAGTCGAAACAAATGCTCCGCTGAAACCTTCTTTTTTAAGCATGGCTATCGTTTCCGACGCGATTTTTACGCACTCGCGTACCCTGTCGGGAGCTTTCTGGATTCGGTCTATTATTGATGCAGGAATCTTAATATTGTCCATATGCCGTTCAATGTATTTTGCCATTCCAACAGATTTTAGCAAAAGAACGGTCGGTATTATTTTGGTTTTTGATAAATCGACCCTTTCCAGAAAAGCCTGGATGCCGGCTATATCAAATAAAGGCGGTGTTATGAAAAAACCCGCGCCTGCTTCAAGTTTCTTTTTCATATTATCCAGTTCAAGTATCAGCGCCTGGCCGCCGGCTCCGGCATTAACCGTGGAGCCCACGATAAACCGGGGCGCGCCGGCAAGCTCTATGCCGGCCATGTCCTTACCGTTATTTAAAATATTGACCGTGCGGATGAGTTCGATCAGATCCAGGTCATTAACAGCCTTTGCTTCATGATGATCGCCGAAACGGGGATCTTCACCATTTACCGCCATTACATTCGCGATACCGGCGGCTCCCGCTGCAAGCAGATCCGCCTGCAGGGCAATCCTGTTACGGTCCCTGCAATTCACCTGAAAAACTGTTTCCAGACCGTTTCCATTGAGTATCAATGCGCCGCCCAGGGAGCTCATGCGCATAACGGCATTGCTCATTTCAGGCACAACAAAGGCGTCTACCTTCCCTTTTACTTTTTTGGCGTTGGCCAGCATCAAAGAAACATCTACACCTTTTGGAGGCTCCAGTTCTGCAAGAACCGCAAATTCCCCTTTTTCCAGTTTACTCTTAAGGTGCATACAATACCTCCGGTATACAGACAGTTTTGAGAGCTTCGCGTAACTACCATGAGAGCCGGTAAAACCTGTGGCTTCTGCCGGCTCCGATTTACTGAATCATATTTATTGCCTGTATAACGCTATAGTTTATATCCCCGGCTTGGTCAAGTGAAAATATATTAAGGCAACTTCCTTTCAATGATAGCTTTTTCTCTCACCTTCTCAATAAAGCTGCTGACCTCATTCTGGATTTTCTCCTGTTTGAGATTTTTTTCTATCCTTTCTTTCAGATAGGTGTCAAAAAAGGCTTTCAGCTCCTCTTCGGAAACGGTGATTTTCTGAACAAACTCCTGATCTATATACTGCTGTATTATCATTACCTGTTTGATCTGGCTTTTAAGGGAAGCTTCGGTCAGTTTTACTTTTTCCAGCTCTTTAATAAACTCCTCAGGGCTCGGGAACTGGTCTTTGAATTTGGCGTACTGTTCGTCAACTATTGAATCTTCAACTTTAATGCCCATTTTCTGACTTTCCTGATACAGCAATTCTCCGTCTATCAGTTTGTCTAAAACTTTTTGCTTTACTTCAGCAAGGCGGAG
>JAUPLM010000337.1 GCA_030836965.1 Thermodesulfobacteriota bacterium
TATTTCTCATTATAGGAATATCCGGGAGATCATCTCCCATATAGGCAATTTCGGAAGCCTTTATCCAGGTCATATTTACAATGTTATCAAGAATAACAGCTTTGTCCGGCACGCCGTCGAATATATACTCAATATTAAGATTTCTGCATCTGTGACGGAGGGCTTCCGAACTTCTTCCGGTTATAACTCCTATCTTTATTCCAGCGTTCATCAGAAGTCTCATGCCAAGCCCGTCTCTTACACAGAAAGCCTTGATCTCAGAGCCGCTGTCGGTATAAATAATTTTTCCGTCGGTCATGACGCCATCAACATCAAGGAGCAGCATTTTGATTTTTTCAAGTTTTCCGGCTGCATCCGGCTGTTTAAAAATCATTATTCACCTTTGACGGCTTTGTAAAAAGCCATTCTTATGATCATTTGCTATCTTCAGGAAATCGCCTTTCTGATGGCCATGAGTTTTTTAATCAGGTCATATAGTCCGTCTAAAGGCAATGAATTGGGTCCGTCGCAAAGCGCTTTATCGGGGTCCGGATGAACTTCCATGAATATGCCATCGGCTCCTGCCGCAACAGCGGCTTTTGCAAGAACCGGCGCGAACTTCCGGTCACCGCCGGAACTTTTTCCGGCGCCTCCGGGGAGCTGTATGCTGTGAGTAGCGTCAAAAATAACAGGGCAACCGGTATCCTGCATTATCTGAATAGCTCTGAAATCAACAACAAGATTGTTGTAACCGAACATCGCTCCACGTTCCGTTATCATTATATTCCTGTTTCCCGTTGAGGCTATCTTTAAGACGACGTTTCCGATATCCCATGGTGCTAGAAACTGCCCTTTTTTAACATTAACCGGCTTACCCGTTCCGGCAATTTTCAAAATGAAATCGGTCTGCCTGCACAGAAATGCCGGTATCTGGATAATATCCAAAACCTCTGCCGCCTTTTCTATTTCGCTTACGGAATGGACATCAGACAGAATGGGAAGGCCGAGCTCCGTTTTAACCTGATCAAGGATCTGAAGGCCGGCGTCAAGTCCGGGGCCTCTGAAGGAATCTATCGAGGTGCGGTTAGCCTTGTCATATGAAGCTTTGAATATCAGTGATATATCAAGTTTCTGAGCAAGTTCCTTAAGATATCGGGCTATATACAGAGTTGTATCTTTATCTTCAATTACACACGGGCCTGCTATTATAACCGGCGGATTATCTCCTCCGATAGATATATTACCGACTTTAATGCTGTTTTTCATTGGCCGTCCGCAATAGTTTATTGTATGTTATTTCAAGGATTATATGCATTGTATCCCTTTGTTTTCACACTATCTACAGGCTGGCGGTTTAAAAGTCAAGAAACGAAAAAGAGCCCTTGATTATCTTTCCGTTAACTGTTAATAGATTACGGCTGTTTACGTATATTTTTTATTTTGAAAGGTGGATTTATAACATTGAAAAGCAAAATATTCGGTTCCAACGTTTTTTTTGTGGTGTTCTTATGCCTTGCAGTTGTATTGCCTCTTTTGTGGATTTTACTCGTATGTCTGGAGAATGAAAAACCGGTCATAAAAGCCGATATTCCGGGCGAATCAATATCTGTCGGCGCCTCAAAACATCTTCCTGTGTCGGTGTTGGACGGGAAAAGAGGATTGCGCAAAGTCTGGATAGGGATCGTAAAAGACGGAAAAGAAATTCCTCTTCTTGAAAAGGAGTATCAAAAAGAAGGTTTTTTCAGCGGCGGAAAAAATAAAGAGGATCTTTTAAATGTTCCAATTGAACCGGCAAAGCTGGGGCTTGCAGATGGAAAAGCGGTTCTACGGATGGTGGCATGGGATTATTCCTGGCAGAGGTGGTGGAACGGAAACATCACAACAATAGAAAAAGAGCTTCTGATCGATACAAAGCGGCCCGAAATGGATATCCTGAGCGGAATACAGAATGTGAATCAGGGCGGGGCTGGGATCGTCATATACAAATTGTCCGAGCCATGCGAAAAAAACGGAGTTTATGCCGGAGGAAATTATTTTCCGGGGTATGCAGGATTTTTTCAGGACAAAAATATTTATATCTCCTTTTTTGCGCTGGAATACAGCAAGGGGCCGGGGACCGAGATATATGCCGAAGCGGTTGACGGAGCAGGAAACAGCAGCAGGAGAGGCTTCAAGGTATTTATCAAGGAGAAGAAATTTAAAAAAGATTCAATCAATATTTCAGATGAATTCCTCAATGCCAAGATGCCGGAATTTAATATTGCTGCATCCCAGGATTCAAATACGCCTCTTGCCGATAAATTCCTCAGGGTCAACAGGGATCTGCGGGCGGAAAATTACAGCAAAATCAAGGAGCTTGTAAAGAATACCGAGAAGAGCATGCTCTGGGAAGGTGTTTTTGTCGGATTCCCGAACGCTAAAAACATGGCCGGATTCGCTGATCACAGAGATTATAATTATCAGGGTAAATATCTTGACAGCCAGGTTCATCTGGGAGTTGATCTTGCGTCCGTTGCCAATGCGCCGGTTCCGGCCGCAAATAAAGGCAGGGTTGTTTTCACGGGAGAGCTTGGCATCTACGGCAAAACAGTGCTTCTTGACCACGGCTGTGGTCTTTTCAGCATGTATTCCCATCTGAACAGTTTTGAAGCCGTGGAAGGGCAGCTTGTTGAAAAAAGCGGTACGGTAGGACGCTCGGGAAGTACGGGCCTTGCCGCCGGAGATCATTTGCATTTCAGCATGCTGGTAAACAACATATTTGTGAACCCGCTGGAATGGTGGGATGCTTCGTGGATAACCAATAACGTTACGGGAAAGATAAATGCAGTTGGATCCGGA
>JAUPLM010000338.1 GCA_030836965.1 Thermodesulfobacteriota bacterium
GAAGATATAAACCAGAAACCAGAAACCAGAGACCTCGCCATATCCGCCACACTGATTGGCGGACGTTCCGCTGGCGGGCCTTCGGCAGAGACCAATATTTTACGGAGTTTTACAGATGGATATAAAAGCTGAAAGAATTCTTGTTACAGGAGCGGCCGGGTTTATCGGTTTTCACCTTTGCTCGCGACTATTGAAAGATGGTTTTGCGGTAACAGGCATAGACAATATGAACCCTTATTATGATGTCAGCCTGAAGGAAGCGAGGCTCGCTCAGCTTTTATCATACGGAAATTTCACGTTTGTTAAGACGGATATCGCTGGAAAAGAAGATCTCGAAAAAATATTTGAAAATAAAAAATTTGATATCGTTGTGAACCTTGCGGCTCAGGCGGGAGTGAGATATTCACTGAAAAACCCGTACGCATATATTGATTCCAACATAGTCGGTTTTACAAATATTCTTGAGTGCTGCCGGCATAACGGAGTGAAGCATCTTGTTTTCGCTTCATCGAGCTCCGTTTACGGAGCAAATACTAAGATGCCGTTTTCCGTTCATGACAACGTCGATCATCCCGTATACTTATATGCAGCCACCAAGAAAGCTAATGAACTAATGGCCCATTCCTACAGTCATCTCTTCGGACTTCCCTGCACCGGTCTAAGATTTTTTACTGTTTACGGGCCATGGGGACGTCCGGATATGGCTCTCTTCCTTTTTACGGATGCTATACTTTCCGGAAGACCGATCAAAGTTTTCAACCACGGTAAAATGACGCGGGACTTTACCTATATAGATGACATAATTGAAGGTGTTGCAAGAATAATGAATAAAGTTCCGGAGCCTGATCCCGGATGGAACGGAAAAAATCCCGATCCTGGCACATCCTATGCGAAATACAGGCTCTATAATATCGGCAACAACAGCCCGGTCGAACTGATCAAGTTTATAGAAACTATTGAAGAAGTACTTGGGAAAAAAGCAAAAAAGGAGTTTCTTGATCTTCAGCCCGGCGATGTGGTTTCAACATATGCCGATGTCGGGGATCTCATGCGGGATGCCGGTTTTAAACCGCGGACTCCGCTTGAAACGGGAATAAAGCGGTTTCTGTCATGGTATCTCGAATATTACGGCAAGTAAACGAAGGCTTCGGTCAGTCCCGGGAACTTTTAAGCGAAATTCCGGAATAACTCTATGAAAAAAGAACTTATCGTCGAACTATTTGAAAAATTTGAAGGCGCCAGTTATTTTTTCAACAATCTGGAATGCTGGAGCGCGCGTGATCTGCAGAAGATATTGGGTTATACCGAATGGCGGAATTTTCTTAAAGTAATAGAAAAGGCAAAGGCCGCCTGTAAAAATGCCGATGTCAAAGTGACTGACCATTTTGTTGAAGTAAACAAAAAGGTCGAACTTGGGAGTGGTTCTCAGAGAGATATAGATGATATAGCCTTAACCCGTTACGCCTGCTATTTAATCGCTCAAAACGGCGATTCCACCAAGAGTGAAATTTCCTTTGCTCAGACCTACTTTGCGGTTCAGACCCGAAAACAGGAAATTATTGAGCAGCGTCTTTTGGATGTGGACCGCGTGACCGCACGCGATAAGCTGACGAAATCCGAGAAAAAACTGTCGGGCATAAGTTATGAACGCGGGGTTGATGACAAGGGTTTTGCCCTTATTCGTTCAAAAGGGGATCAATCGTTATTCGGCGGTTTTTCCACCGGAGATATGAAGCGCAGGCTCATGATTCCTGACGGCAGGCCGCTCGCAGATTTTTTACCTACGCTGACAATAAAAGCCAAGGATTTTGCGACCGAGCTCACCAGCCATAATGTCATAGAAAAAGATCTATCCGGCGCCAATCAGATATCAGACGAGCATGTGGAAAATAATATAGCGGTTCGTAAAATACTGATCGAACGGGGAGTAAAACCGGAAACGCTGCCGTCCGCCGAAGATGTCAGAAAGGTTCAGCGTAAACTGGCCGATGATGAAAGAAAACTGCTGAAGGATATAAAGAAGAAAAAGGGTTAGCAATACGGCATTATGCTTATTCGGCGGTGTAGCAGATGAAGACTGTTTACGGAATAGAAAGGTTTTTTTAAGTATTAACCAAAACGATGACCAAACCTGAAAGCCAAAACAAAAGGGTCAACCCATTTCCGGGTTAACCCTTTAGATTATATTATGGTGCCGAAGGCCGGGCTTGAACCGGCACGGGCGATGCCCACTACCCCCTCAAGATAGCGTGTCTGCCAAATTCCACCACTCCGGCGTTTTTATTTCTTTTCAGTTGCATCCGGAAGTTTTGCAGGCGCTGTTTCCTGGACAGGTGCGACATCGCCTTTTTGTTCCGCTTTCTGCTCAATAGGCGCCTTGACATCCTTCATGACCGAGCTTCCCCTCTTGTGCCCTGACATATAAGCAAGAGAAAGCGAGGTTATCATGAATATCACCGCAATAATCGTTGTTGCCTTGCTTAAGAAAGTGGAAGCGCCTGTGCTGCCGAAAAGGGTCTGGCTGGAACCTCCGCCGAAGGCGGCACCGATATCGGCCCCTTTTCCGGTCTGGAGCAGAACGATCATAATGATCGCTATGCAAACAATAACATGTAATATAATTAATAAAATTGACATATTTCAATCCGGCTTATTTATATTTTATGATTTCTGCAAATTTTTCAGCGTTTAAACTTGCCCCTCCGACAAGGGCTCCGTCAACATCCGGCATCGACATCAATTCTTTTATATTTTCAGGTTTTACACTTCCACCATACAATATTCTGACCGATCCGGCAATCTTTTTTCCGAAAAGTTTATCCGCAAGACCGCGTATAAACCGGTGAACTTCCTGAGCCTGGCTGCTTGTAGCCGTTTTGCCGGTTCCTATCGCCCAAACCGGCTCATATGCCAGAATTACGGGTTGCAGTTCATCCGGAGAGAAGCCTTCTAACCCCATTTTTATCTGTTTGTCAAGAATATTAAATGTATCATCCGCATCCCGCTCTTTTTCCGTTTCACCTATGCAAACAACAGGAGTAAGGTTGTTATTTATTGCGGCTCTTACCTTTTTGTTTACGGACAGGTCCGTTTCGCCGAAATATTGCCTCCGTTCCGAATGCCCGATGAGAACATACCTGCATCCCGCCGAAGCAATCATCTGAGGTGAAATTTCTCCGGTATACGCCCCTTCTTTTTCCCAGAAAATATTCTGGGCTCCAAGCATTACTGGACTTTCTTTTATTGCTTCATGAACCTGTGACAGGGCGGTGAAGGGGGGGGCGATCATCACATCGACATTGTTAACCCCGGATACAAACCCGGCCAGTTTTTTTGCGGTTTCAACCGCCTCGGCGCCGGTTTTGTACATTTTCCAGTTTCCTGCAATAAATGGTCTGCGATCACTCATAAATATCTCCCCGAGACCTTTGCATAACCTCCCCTTTTGCCCGATTACACTAAGTCTCTGGTCTCTGGTTTGTAGTTTCTGGTTTTTCTTTTTTAACCAGAAAC
>JAUPLM010000339.1 GCA_030836965.1 Thermodesulfobacteriota bacterium
AACCGGTTGACCGCATTCTCTGAAACGACATTAAATATAACAGGGGAAGACCGGCCCGATCTAATGGTAAACTGGTTAAGAGAGCTTTTATATCTCTGGACAGGAAAAGGATTGCTTGTTAAAATAATAAATATACTCTCCTTTTCAGATTATGCACTGACCGCAAATGTGAAATACGAGCATTATGCCCCGGAGCGCCACCTGATAAAAAGCGAATTGAAGGCCGTGACCTATCATCAGATAAGGGTTGAGCAAAAGGGTGCAAAATGGGAAGCAGGGATAATATTTGATGTGTAAACCCTAAGGGTTCAAGTGTTCAAGTGCTTGTGGTAAAAGCTATGGAATTGAGAAAAATAGACGATTACCGGTGGGAGGTTCCTAAAACGGGACAGATGCGCGTCCCGGGAATCATTTATGCCGGCGAATCCATGATTGATAGCATTAAACAGGAAGAGGCCGTAAAACAGGTTGCAAATGTTGCGACACTTCCCGGAATAATACGGGCATCCCTTGCAATGCCGGACATCCACTGGGGGTATGGTTTTCCGATAGGAGGAGTTGCGGCATTTGACTGGGAAACAGGGATCATATCTCCAGGTGGAGTGGGATATGACATCAACTGCGGAGTCCGTCTTGCGACGACCCTGCTTACCGTAAAAGATGTGAGCGGAAAACTTGAAGAGCTTGTCAATGCAATGTACCGCGATATACCGTCCGGCGTCGGGTCAACCGGATCAATCAAACTGACATATTCGGAAGAAAAAAAAGTTTTAAAAGAGGGAAGCAAATGGGCCTTGAGGCATGGCATGGCCCAGGAATCCGATATTGAGCACACGGAAGACTTCGGATGCATGCAAAACGCCGACCCTGAAATGGTCAGCGATAAAGCTCTGGAAAGAGGCTTAAGGCAGCTCGGAACTCTTGGTTCAGGCAATCATTTTGTTGAAATCGGTATGGTCGAAAAAATCTATGATGAAGAAACAGCAAGAATTTTCGGACTTTTTGAGGATCAGGTGACCGTTATCCTCCATTCCGGCTCAAGGGGGCTGGGATACCAGATCTGTGATGATTTTCTTGCCCACATGGCAAAGAATATCAATAAACTCGGGTTCGAGATTCCTGACAGACAGCTTGCCTGTTCAATGATCCAGTCCGATGCAGGTATCCGCTATTTCAATGCCATGGCCTGCGCGGCCAATTATGCATGGGCGAACAGGCAGATTCTTATGCACAGGACCCGAGAACTCTTCCAGCGTGTGCTTGGAACAGGACCGCGAAACCTGGGCATGAATCTTGTTTATGATGTCTGCCACAATATCGCAAAAAAAGAAACGCACTTAATTGACGGAAAGAAGCGCACGGTATGCGTTCACAGGAAAGGCGCCACAAGAGCCTTTCCTCCCGGTCACGAGTTGGTCTGTGACAAATACAGGTCTGTCGGCCAGCCGATTCTTGTTCCGGGAGACATGGGGAGAGCTTCATATGTTCTTGCCGGAACAGAAAAAGCTCTTGCTGAGACCTTCGGATCAACCTGTCACGGGGCTGGACGCGTCCTGAGCAGAACAGCCGCATTGAAAAAAAGCAGAGGGAGATCCATACAGCGCGAACTGGAAGAGAAGGGAATACGCGTGAGATGGACAGGACGGTCAACCCTTGCGGAAGAGATGCCGGAAGCATACAAGGATGTTTCACAGGTAGTTGATGTGGTTCACGGAGCAGGCATCTCAAAAAAGGTGGCAAAGCTTAAGCCCCTGGCCGTATTAAAAGGATGAGGGCTTCGTAAAAGTCATTCTGTCCGCCTCAGGCGGATTACTTTGCCGTCCGAATTTTGATTTTTTACGATTCTCCAAAGATTACAAGGAACCAAAACTTTGACATGAATATTTTTCAGACAATAATTCTGGGAGTCATTCAGGGACTGACTGAGTTTCTTCCGGTCAGCAGCTCCGGACATCTTGTGCTCTTTCAGCATATTTTCGGACTTACGGAAGCAGAGCTTCTTTTCGACATAAGCGTTCATCTGGGAACACTTGTAGCCGTTTTTATTTTTTTCCGGCAGGATATTTACTCCATGATTGTTTCGATAGTTCGTTACTGCCGGCAAGCTTTAAAAACAGGCTCATTTTCTCCTGCAAACGACGATACCGGTTTGAAGCTCGCCTTGATGATTATCACAGGTTCTGTTCCAACAGCCATCATAGGTCTTCTCTTTCATAAAATTGCCGACCGGCTCTTTTCATCTCTTCTGATTGCCGGCTCGATGCTCATTTTAACCGGTATAATATTATTTTTTACACAGTTTGTAAAAAATTCAAAAAAAGACGACTCTCTTTTTTCTTTAAAGGATTCGCTCATAATAGGAATATCCCAGGGGCTTGCGATAATGCCGGGATTATCCAGATCAGGCGCAACAATTGGTACTGGTTTATTTCTTGGATTAAGTCATGAAACAGCGGCAAAATTTTCATTTCTTCTTTCCATACCGGCCATACTCGGCGCCACAATACTGAGCTTTGCGGATATCGAACGAAACGGGACGGTATCTGCAAATGCTTCCATGGCCGGCGCTTTTGCGGCTTGCGTGACCGGATATTTTGCCCTGAGATTTCTTTTTTACATTGTAAAGAAGGGACGGCTCCATTATTTTTCACCATACTGCCTGATCATAGGGATAATAAGTTTGATGCTCTCTTAAATAGTCAAATTTCAGACGGCAAAGTAAAAAGTTCAAGTTCAAGTCGCCGTGAATCTTGAGGAATGAGGCGTGCATAAAAGTACGCCGCAATGACGAAAGATGAAGCGCAACGAAGAAATCGGACTTTTTACGAAGACTTCAAGTTTAATCACAGGACTGTAAAAAAAGGAGGTATTGGCATGAATCCCGGAATCTTCAGAGAATATGACATAAGGGGAGTAACGGATAAGGACCTTACGGAAGAAGATGTTGTCCTGATTGGAAAAGGTATCGGCACCTACCTCCTTGAACACGGCAAATCAAAACTAGTTGTGGGGCGCGACTGCAGAATTACTTCAGACAGTTATTCGGAAAGAGTTATTGAGGGACTCCTTTCAACCGGTTGCGATGTTACTGATATCGGAATCTGCCCAACCCCAGTTCTTTATTTTTCCATACAGCATCTTAAAAAGGAAGGCGCAGTCATGGTCACTGCCAGCCACAATCCTCCTGAGTATAACGGTTTCAAAGTGTGCATTGGCTCCGATTCCCTGCACGGCAAGGAACTCCTTGAGATACTCGATATTATTAATAAAAGAACTTTTTTATCCGGAAAAGGCTCCCGTTCTTCCTCTGATGTGATTACGCCATATAAGGAATTTCTGAATAAAAACATATGTATATCCAGGACTCTTAAAGTCGGAATTGACGCAGGAAACGGAACGGCCGGTGTAATTGCGGTTCCGGTTTTAAAGAGTCTCGGCTGCGAAGTTCATGATCTTTATTGTGTTATGGACGGCACCTTCCCCAATCATGAAGCAGATCCGACGGTTTTAAAGAATATGAAAGACCTGATTACGCTTGTCAGAGAGAAAGGTCTGGATATAGGAATCGGCTACGATGGGGATGGCGACCGCATCGGGGTTGTCGATGAAAAGGGCGGCATTGTTTTCGGCGACCGGCTCATGATTATTTTTTCAAGAGAAATCTTATCAAGAAAGCCGGGCGCAACCTTCATATCCGAAGTCAAATGTTCAAAAACGATGTATGACGATATTGAAAAACATGGCGGCCGGGCGATAATGTGGAGAACCGGCCATTCTCTCATAAAGAAAAAAATGAAGGAGGAAAAAGCCGAACTTGCGGGAGAGATGAGCGGCCACATGTTTTTTGCGGACCGCTACTTCGGTTTTGACGACGCACTTTACGCATCCTGCCGGCTTCTTGAAATAATCGCAAATACCGGGAAGAAAATTTCAGAACTTTTATCCGATGTTCCGAAAACATATTCAACTCCCGAAATAAGAGTTGACTGCCCTGATGAGAAGAAATTCGCTCTCGTTAAAAAAATTACGGAGTTTTTCAGAAAAAGCTACAAGGTAATAGATATCGACGGGGTGCGAGTGCTCTTTGAAGACGGATGGGGGCTTGTGCGGGCATCCAACACCCAGCCGGCGCTTGTGCTCAGATTCGAGGCTATGACCGAAAAAAGGCTTAAAGAGATAAGAGATCTGGTTGAGTCGACTCTGGAGAAAATCAGGGAAGAAGTTTGATTTTTACGAGAGTATTAATTTTTAACCAAAGGAGATAATTATCTCTCCCGCAGCGGCTTCAAAAGTCGCCGTTGCATTCAGTGCGGCAAGAAAGGCTTTCTCGCGTTCACCCGGAAATACGCCCTTTTGCATTCCGCCAAGTCCTTTCAATTTGGAAAATCTGACAAGTGCTTTCTCATTCAGTTTTCCGGCTGTTACGGAAACGGTCTTTCCCGCTCCTGCGGCTTCCATCGCATAATCAAGAAAGAGCCATATGAGTGTTTCCAGCATAAAAAGGTTTGTGCAGATGA
>JAUPLM010000340.1 GCA_030836965.1 Thermodesulfobacteriota bacterium
ACCGGAATTTACGCCATATCAAAACGCAAAGATAAAATCGCCGAGCAGGAGCTGAATGAAGCTGCCCGGGCTGCCGCTGAAAATGCAAATTCCAGAGCGGAAGCAAAGCTGGCTGAAGCCCTGGCAAAAGCTCAGAAAGAAAAAGACGCTGCTGTTGAAAAAGCGGTCAAGAAAGCTCTTGAAGAAGCCGCCAAGTCTCAAGCCAAGGAGGATTCCTGATGAGTGACAAAGTTACAACTGCCGACAAAACATTGTTTACACCGTTTAATGTTATTGCCGGATTTATTATCATCATTGGAACAGTTATCACGATTTTGAGGTTTACAGGCGGCCTGGCTGCCGTAACCAATCTTTCCGATAATAATCCATGGGGGCTCTGGATCGGCTTTGACCTGCTGGTAGGCGTTGCGCTTGCGGCGGGTGGATATGTTACATCAGCGGCCGTATATCTCTTCGGAATGAAAAAATACCATTCAGCGGTAAGGCCGGCGGTTCTCACAGGGTTTCTCGGTTATGCCCTGGTAGTGTTTGCCCTTCACTACGATGTAGGCAGGCCGTGGCGTCTTCCTTACCCTTTTATCGTACAGTCCGGAACAACATCCCTTTTGTTTGAAGTGGGCGCATGCGTTGCGCTTTACCTGACGGTTCTTTTTCTCGAATTTACACCGGCACCGCTGGAATGGCTGGGATTGAAAAAGGTCAGGGAGCTTGCCGTAAAACTGACCCTTCTCCTGACCATATTCGGTGTTGTTCTCTCGACACTGCACCAGTCGTCCCTTGGCGCTCTTTTCCTTATAGCGCCATCGAAGCTTCATCCGCTCTGGTATTCCCCGTATTTGCCGGTTTACTTTTTTGTTTCAAGCATAATTGCGGGACTTTCAATGGTAATTTTTGAAAGCACCCTTTCTCACCATTATTTTGCGGATAAGATGGATGAAGCCCACTTAAGTGAAAACGAAGGTGTTACACTTGGTTTCGCAAAAGCCGCATCATTTGTTCTTGCGGGCTATTTTATAATCAAGATTATAGGAATATCCTTTTCCGACAACTGGTATCTTCTCGGAACTTCCTATGGAATCTGGTTCCTTGTTGAATTACTGGGATTTGTCGCTCTCCCGTCATTCCTGTATGCTGTAGGAGTCCGGGACAAAAACCTGAAGCTAATTAAATGGACATCTTTACTGGCTGTTCTCGGCATTATATTAAACCGGCTGAATGTAAGCCTTGTAGCATTCAACTGGCAGCTTCCTTCAAGTGAAAGATATTTTCCGCACTGGATGGAAATTGCGATTTCTCTTTTTATCGTAACCGTCGGCATAGTTGTTTTCAGGTTTATTGTAACAAGAATGCCCATTTTTTACGCGCATCCGGATTACAAAGACAGTCACTGAAAGATCACATAAGGAGGCAATCTTTTATGGGAGATACATTTTATACCCTTCAGGATTTTTATACGCACACCAAAGGCGTTACCTATATATTAATAATTGTTGCCCTTATCGGGATAGCTCTTTTCTGGAGTTTTCTTTCTCAAAAGGATGATGAGAAGAAGATGTAGCGACCCTTTCATTTTGAATCAGGGATCGGATGAACTCAATAACAATCACAAATGACGGTTCTGTTATTTGTAACGGGAAGAAGGCGGAAGATGAAATTCTGCTTTATCTGAGCTACAAGGTCGAACTTGAGGAAGGTTTCACTCTCAGAAGCTATTTCAGGATGATACAGCAATATCCTGTGCTTGAAAAACTCAATCCTTTCTTTTCATCATTCATACAGCAGTACCGTACCAGTCCTGAAACCGGTTCCTCCTCAGGATGTGTTGATTTTCTGGAGCTTTCAAAAACGGTTGAGATGATAGGTTACCCGGGGAGTCCACGCCTCGAAGTCTATACCGCATTCCGCGGAATCACCGGAAAGGAAATTACCGAGATAAAATTTTTTCAGATTCAAACTCTTCTCAATATACCTGTCAGGCTTGGTAATTTAAAGCATGTTATTTTTGGAGATAAAGTGGACGTTTTTGAGTTTGATACTTTTTATAATTTGTTTGAATTTATTGACGGGATTGCATGGGAGCTCAGCTTTCATGGCGCTCCGGCAAAGTGCGAAATAAGGAGGTAATTTATGTTTGAAAAAATTCTTTTTGCGACCACTGCTTCTCCCACCTGTGATGCCGCAGCCAATGTTGCCTTTGATCTGGCAGGCAAATACAATTCGAAATTTTCTGTTTTTCACGTTCTCGGATTTCCTTCCCGGGGATTCGGCCACATGGTTCAGGATATAAGAACCGGCGAACAGGAAAGCAGCTATGACCAGGACTACATAGAATGGGTCAAGGAGGAAATGAAAAATACCTACGCCGAGCAACTGAAGAAAGTTAAAAACTGCTCACTGGAAACGGTGTCCGGCGTCCCATACACTGAAATATTGCGAAAAGCGCGAAAAGATGACGTAGACCTTATAGTCATGGGGGCACATACAAGAGAAGAAGAAATCGGAGCAACGCGCTTCAGAAGCGTTGTTGGCAGCACGATGCAGAAGGTCGCAAAAGGAGCCAAATGCCCGGTTCTTATCGTAAGCAGGCCCTGCAACACCTGCTACTGGTATTTCTCAAACATTATTTTTGGAACCGATTTTTCCAAGGCTTCAAATTACGCATTCAAGTTCGCATACAACAATGCAAAAGAGATCGGATGCAGGCTTCATCTCTTCCACGCACTTGATATAAGCTCAATAACGGCAGGAAAGATAGAGGACCAGCAGAAAATTGAAGAGAGAATCAAGGAAGCCCGCAGAAAAATGGAGGAGATGTATGTTTCCAAAATGAAAGGCTTCGATAATTATTCAATAGAAATATGGGAAGGCATCCCCTATGTCGAAATATTAAAGTTCGCGAGGGAAAAGAGCGGCGATCTTATTATCATGGCGCACCATACTAGGGAGATCGATCCCGAAGAAGCCATTCTCGGAAGCACAGTTGAACAGGTTGTCCTGCGGGCCGCCTGCCCGGTCGCCAGCGTAAACCGCCCCGACAAAGTTGAAATGGAATAAAGCACGGTTTGAAGTGATGTGCGGACTGATTTGAGCTTTTTTTGAAACCTGTTCCCTTAAAGCTGCATACAGTTTGCTTTTTACGAAGGCATCATGGAATGGAGAAAAAGAAGATTCTGATAGTAGACGATGAAATGGACATGAGAATCTTCATATCCACCCTTATGGAAACAAGCGGTTATAAAGCTTTCGCGACAAGAGACGGAAAAGACGGCATCCGGAAAGCCGGCGATATTTTACCCGACCTTATAATCCTTGACGTTATGATGCCCGGAGAAGGCGGAGTTCAGATGTACCGCCATCTGAAAACCGATAATGCACTTAAAAATATACCGGTAATAATGCTTTCGGCGGTTACCGAAAAGGCATTTAATCATTATCTGAAAATGCTCAACACTCAACTCGACAATTCAATCCCCTACCCCGACGTTTATATGGAAAAGCCGCCAGAAGCGGAGGAATTGCTCAGAATAACCGGAAAACTTATCCTGCAAAAGGAGGTTTGAAGTACATATCTTCTCGCGTATGGCGCATTTGTAATGCGCATATTATTTGGGTTTTCAAAAAGAGTAGTGACGACTTCGTAAAATTCGAAATATGCTCTCTTTCCCAAAAACATCCAATCCGTCAGCATATGCCCTTTTGCGGTGTCACCACTATTGAATAGCCATAAAAAAGGAGAAGGAGCGATGAATATCATCAGCAACTGGGACTGGAACCCCGGACGGAAGATGATTGCCGATATCGGCGAGTGGAAGACCAGATACCAGTGGGTCGAAGAGCCTTATGTCAGCCCAGACGGGGAAAAAATAGCAGCCGTAGTTAAACCCCCTGATGACGAAGTTTTCACCATATGTGAAAACGGCACCCTCTGGGAAAGCACGTTCGACAAGGTCTGGTATCCGAGATTTTCGCCCGACGGAAAACTTACCGCTCTTGTTTCTGAAGCGGGAGAATGGGCTCTTGCGATTGACGGCGGGACACCTGAAGAAAAATTCGAGTTCGCCTGGGATACCCGTTTCGGTTCAGACGGCAAAAACATCATTCATATGGCTCAAAGTGAGAGAAAATATTTTGCCGTTATAAATAATGTACCGTGGGAAACGAAGTTTCCAAGCATGACCGGCCTTGCCGTCAGCCTTGACGGGAGCAGAACGGCAGCCGCGGTCCAGACGGTTCTCTTCAAAGAGGCTGAAATATTCAAATTTCAGGGAGGCTGCTATTCTGTCGCTGTTGATGGGACGGCCTGGAAAATGAATTTCGTAAACGTATGGGACGTAACCTTCAGCCCCGACGGAAACCGCGTAGCAGCCGGGGTCAGAACAAGCCTTTATGATTACACGGTCGCAGTGGATGGAGTACCATGGGAAAAAAGTTTTGCCTCGGTATGGGAGCCTCAGTTCTGCCCATTTGATGATTCCGTCACAGCCCCTGTAAGATCCGCCGGAAGCTGGTTCCTGGCAAAAGACGGCAAAATATTATGGGATCGGAAATTCGTCCAGCTCTGGCACCATATCTACAGCCCGGACGGCAAAAAGATAGCCGCAATCGTCGCTCCTGTATTCGGGCGCTGGACAATCGCCGTTGACGGAAACCCCTGGCAGATAACTTTCGGAGAGATGGTCACGGATGCTGTTTTCAGTCCCGACGGGAAGAGAATAGCATGCCTCGGAAAAGAAAATGAAAAATGGACCGTTGTTGTTGATGGAAGCCGGTGGGATACATATGAGATGGCATGGCAGCCGGTTTTCAGCCCGGATGGAAAAAACGTTGCGGCAAAGGTAGAAAAAAACGGACGTTATACGATAGTTGTCAACGGGAAACCTTTAAAAGAGGAGTTCGCCGCCGCCTGGGATCCTGTTTTCAGCCCGGACTCGGATAAAATTCTGATAAAAGCCATAGAAACCGGGAATAACGAAAACAGGTACTTCAGACGTGTTATGAGCGTAACCGATATCGCTGGTTGAAAGGGGAACAAGCTATGCATGACATTTATAATTTTGTCAGTGGCCCTCTGGTGTGGGTCTCCTTCATTCTCTTCACAGGCGGATCCATTTACAGGTTAATCTCGATGGCTGCTCTTGCCAGGAAGAAAGACCCTGTTGTTTACGATTATATGAGCCTCCGTTACGCCCTTCGCTCTATTTTCCACTGGATAATGCCCTTTGGAAGCGAAAACATGAAAAAACATCCGGTATTCACCATAGTAACCTTCGCGTTTCATATCTCTCTTCTTGCTGTGCCCATTTTCCTTTTTGCTCATATAATACTTATAAAAGAATCATGGAACATCAGCTGGTGGTTTTTATCCGATTCCACAGCCGATGCGATGACGGTTATTGTTATAGGTTCATGTGTTTATTTTTTAGTGCGGAGGATAATTCAGCCGGAGGTTAAATTCCTTACATCCCTTTCCGACTATCTGATTCTTGCAGTAGTCGCGGCCCCGTTTATAACAGGCTTCTGGACGTATCACCAGTTCCCCGGCCACAGGGTCATGGGGATCATCCATATTCTTGCAGGAGAAATCATGCTGGTTGCAATACCCTTTACGCGGCTGAGCCACATGCTCTTCTTCGCCTTTACAAGAGGATATATGGGTTCAGAGTTCGGAGCTGTCCGCCATGTAAAAGACTGGTAAATATCTTTTAAAAAGACTCTTTCTTAAAGGAGACAATATTATGGCTGAACAGGGAGTCAAAACTACAAAACAGATAACAGATGAAGGGTTAGTAACCGGAGCATCCAAACTGACCCCTGAAAAGATAGAACAGGTAATAAACAGCGTCCTTAAATCGGAAACAGGCGCTCGCCTGAAAACATATGTCGACATCTGCGTTCACTGCGGACTTTGCAGCGAAGCATGCCATTTTTATCTTTCTCACGATAAAGACCCGCAGTACTCACCTGCCGGAAAAGTAAAGCAGACCATCTGGGAGATATTGAAAAAAAAGGGGAAAGTTGATGCCGGATTTATAATGCGGGCATCTGAAATCGCTTCAACCGAATGCAACCTGTGCAGGCGATGCGCCATGTATTGTCCGTTCGGAATTGACATCGCATATCTTCTTATCACAATGCGCAGAATATGCCACAAGCTCGGAGTGACTCCTCAATATATCCAGGACACAGCCCACAGCCATTCCGCCACAATAAACCAGATGTGGGTAAAAGACGACGAATGGATAGACAGCCTTATGTGGCAGGAAGATGAAGCGCGCGGCGAAATACCGGATTTACGGATACCACTCGAAAAGGAGGGCGCTGAAATATATTATTCCGTGATAGGCCCCGAGCCGAAATTCCGGGCTCAGCTCATTTATCAGGCCGCGGTCATTATGCACGCGGCAGGCGTGGACTGGACAATGCCGGCAACACCCGGATGGGATAACAGCGATATGTGCATGTTCACCGGTGACTTTGAGATGATGGCCCGGCTGAAAAAAGTCCACTATGAATCAGCATC
>JAUPLM010000341.1 GCA_030836965.1 Thermodesulfobacteriota bacterium
TATATCTGAGCACCAACATCCTGGACGGGGATGAGGTTTTTCTGTTTCTACCCCTCGCCCACGTATTTGCCCGCACATGTGTTTACGCAACGATACTGGTCGGATGCCCGACCACCTTCACCCGGAGCATGGATACCATAATTGAAGATATAAAGATCGCAAGGCCTCACTGGTTTGCAAGCGTTCCGCGTATTTATGAAAAGGTCTATTCAAAGGTTGTGAGTGGAGCGGAAGCAAAGGGCGGGCTGGCATTAAAAATTTTCAGATGGGCATGCAAAGTGGGAAATGAGGTCAGCGACTGCAAACAAGCCGGAAAGTCAATTCCGGCTTCAACGGCTTTACAATACAAAATCGCTTCAAAGCTCGTATTCAGCAAAATACAGGCCGCTCTCGGCGGAAGGGTTCGCTGGTGCATCAGCGGGGCAGCCCCTTTAAATCCCACAATAGCAAAATTCTTTCATGCGGCCGGGATACTTGTGCTTGAAGGAATAGGCATGACGGAAAACACATCATTTACGAATCTCAACCGCTTTAACAATTTCCGTTTCGGATGGGTAGGTCAGCCGGGTCCCGGTATAGAACAGAAGCTTTCTGAAGGAGGCGAAGTTATGTACAGGGGACGCAATGTGATGAAAGAATATTACAAAATGCCGGAGGAAACGGCAAAGACCATCACGGAAGACGGATGGCAGTATACAGGCGATCTCGGAGAAATCGATTCTGAAAACTTCCTTAAGATTACGGGCAGGAAAAAAGATCTGATTATAACATCCGGAGGAAAAAACATTGCTCCGTCCGCAATCGAAGGAGTTATAGCCACATCCAAGTATATCAACCAGGTCTGCGTCATCGGAGACAGGAAAAATTTTCTTTCCGCACTGGTCACCGTTGATCCTGATAATGTAAAGGATTATGCAAACGCGAAAGGCATAGCGTTTAAAGGCATCGACGACCTTATTAGAAACGAAAAAATCAAAAAACTGATCGAAGAGGAAATAGCTGAAAAAAATAAGGAATTCGCTTCCTTTGAATCAATCAAAAAGATTACAATAGTGCCTGAATTCACCATTGATAACGGACTTCTGACCCCAACCATGAAATTGAAGAAAAATGTGGCTTTCGATATATATAAAAACGAGATCGAGGCTATGTATAAATAAAGGAGACCGTTAAACGGGTGCGGCGATATAAAACCATGCGGGTAAAAACAAATTTAAAACTTGCCTATGCTTTATCATCAGCCGCACTCATCCTGCTCCTCCTTTGTTCCGCAGGCAATGCGCATAACGAGCACCTTGATAAGCCCTTCCTTGTTTACGGAGGAGACAGCAACTATCCTCCTTTCGAGTTTACGGATAAAAACGGAACTCCTGCCGGTTTCAATATCGATCTCATCAACGCAATTGCGAAAGAAACAGATCATAAAATCAATATAATTTTAGGACCGTGGGACACTATGCTGAAACAGATAGGTTCCCGCAGAATAGACATGTTAAGCATGCTATATTCTGAGGAGAGGGATCGTAAGTTTGATTTTTCAACCACAAATGCGGTCGTAAGCCATTCCGTTTTCGTAAGGAAAGGTTCCTTAATCAAGTCTATTAAAGATATAAAAGGAAAAGAGATCATAGTGCAATCGGGCGACCTGATGCATGAATTTTTATTATCGAACAATTTGTCAGAAAACCCGATTTTAGTCGAAAACCAGGCAGAGGCATTGAAACTTCTCTCTTCAGGGAAGCACGACTGCGCACTGATTTCCAAATTTCAGGGGCTATATTTCAAAAATCAACTCGGTCTTGACAATATAACGCCGGCCGGGCCTGCGATTTCTTCTTCCAGTTACAGTTTTGCCGTCTCCGAAGGAGAATACGCTCTTCTTGCAGCGTTAAATGAAGGAATATATCTTCTTAAAATCAACGGAGAGTTTGACCGGATTTATAACAAGTGGTTCGGGATGGAGAAACCGGAGGCAAGATATATTACAGAAAAGGAGATTAAATATACAGTTCTGGCGCTTTTTGTTCTGGCGCTTTTCTCCGCCGTTGTTTTTTTATGGTCATGGTCGCTTAAAAAAAAGGTGATCGAAAAAACCCGGGAATTGAACAGCGAGCTTTCTGTCCGCAAAAAAGCGGAAGAAGAGATAAAACTCCAGAAAAAAAGACTTGAATCACTTATTTATAATTCCCCCCTTTCAATAGTATCGTTGGATGAAAACCACAAAATAGTCTCCTGTAACAGCAAATTTGAAAATATTTTTCAATACACGGAATCTGAAATCATAGGAAAAGACATCGATGAATTTATAGGCGGAAGTGATCAAGCGGAAGAAATAAAAAGATATACTGACAAGGTCAAATCGGGACAACCTGTTCATGCAACAGGGAAACGCATGAGAAGGGACGGTATCTATCTGGATGTCGAAATATTCGGCGTACCCGTAATAGTAGATGACAGATTTGTGGGAATATACGCAATATACAATGATATCTCAGATATAAAACGAGCGGAATCGGATCTTCGTGACAGCGAGGAGAAATACAGAAACATCATTGACAGCATCGAAGAGGCCTACTTCGAGCTTGATCTTGCCGGAAATCTCGTCTTCTTCAACGATTCAATGATAAGAATCATGGGATATGCGAAAGAAGAACTCCTGGGAATCAATTTCCGGGAATATATGAGCAAAGAGGACGCCGGAAAAGTATTTACAGGTTTTAACAACCTGTATCTTACAGGTAAACCCATCAAAATAATCTCCTATACGATCTTTAAAAAAGACGGGACGGCTATGCATGTTGAGGCTTCCGCAAATCTTATCAGTGATACCCATGGAAATCCGACCGGATTTCGCGGAATATTAAGAGATGTCACACAGAGAAGGCTTGCGGAGATCGAGATGGAGAGAGCCAGGGAGGCGTCCGAAGCCGCTAACACTGCTAAAAGCCAATTTCTTGCGAACATGAGTCATGAGATCAGAACTCCTTTGAACGGAATAATTGGTTTTACGGACATTCTGCTCGATACAGGCCTTGATATCAACCAGGCCGACATAGCAAATACTATTAAAAGAAGCGGTGATGTTCTCCTTTCCCTTATAAACAGCGTGCTTGATTTTTCAAAGATAGAATCGGGAGAAATTGAGTTTGAAGAAATCGAGTTCGATCCGGAGCTGATTGCTTATGATGTCTGTGATATGATACGTCCCAGAATAGGTTCGAAACCTGTTGATATGCTCTGCCATGTGGGCGACAGACTTCCCGCCTTCGTCAAAGGAGACCCGTTAAGATTCAAGCAGGTTTTGACAAACCTTGTCGGGAATGCCCCTAAATTTACCGAAAAGGGGGAGATCGAGCTTTCAATCGATGTAGAGGAAGAAACTGACACCAGGATCAAGTTTCATTCGGTGGTAAGAGATACCGGCATTGGAATTCCGGAAGATAAACTCTCTCTTATTTTTGAGCCCTTCCGGCAGGTTGACGGTTCAACAACACGCAAATACGGCGGCACCGGTCTTGGTCTTTCCATCTGCCGGAAAATTGCCAATCTCATGGAAGGCGATATACGGGTTGAAAGCAAGCCCGGAGAAGGAAGCGCGTTTCACTTTACCGCCTGGTTCAATAAATCGGAACAAACAAATATACACAGATTTGCTCCGGTTTCCCTTTCCGGAAAGAAGGTTCTTATACTCGACGACAACAAAACCAATCTTGATATTCTGACACATGTTCTGGAAAAGGCGGGGATGTCCGTTGTTTCATTAACCCGCGGGAAAGATGTTGTTCCTGCATTGGAAAAGGCGCTGAAAGGCGGAAAAACATTCGATCTTCTTATCAGCGATATACAGCTCCCGGATATAAGCGGATATGATGTCGCAGTGCAGGTCAGGAAGTCCGGCCGGCCTTTTGAACACTTATTGATGATAGCTTTTTCTTCATTCACCGGCCGTGAAGCTAAAATATGCAGCGAGGTCGGATTCAACGGTTTTCTGAGCAAACCCGTACGAAGGGACAGGATGTTCCGGATGATTGAGAGGATTCTGGCGGATAAGGAAAACCGGGCGACAAAGGATATCCCGGGTGATTCAAAAATAATGACCCAGTATTCCGTTAAAGAGGATCTGAAGCATTCGATACGTATACTTCTCGCTGAAGATAATCCTGTGAACCAGAAACTTGTTAAGATGATGCTTACAAAGGCCGGTTATCAGGTTGAAATAGCCGGCAATGGCCGTGAAGCTGTTGATAAATTTTCATCTTCTCCGGACAGTTTTGATATAATTTTCATGGATATCCAGATGCCCGAAATGGACGGAGTGGAAGCGACAAAAGAGATCAAAAGAAATGGTTACGCTTCCATACCGATAATAGCATTGACTGCTCATGCCATGCAAGGCGACAGGGAAAAATATATCGAAGCCGGTATGGATGATTATATAACCAAGCCCGTTAAACGGGAAACCGTATTCGAAATCCTCGAAAAGTATGTTTTCAAGAGGGATAAAATATGAACTTTGAAAAACTTGCCGGAGAAATCGGTTTTGAGAAAGAAGAGTATATGGAACTGATCGGCCTTTTTATAAGTACAACGGCAGATGATATCGGCAAACTGATGACCGCGATAAATAAAGGCGATTTTAATACCGCTGAAAGAGCAGCTCATTCCATCAAGGGCGCCTCTTCCAGCCTCGGCCTGACAGAGATTGCAAACGAAGCTAAGAAAATCGAATACGCCGCAAAAGAATGCCACGGCGAGTTGACTGAACTTTCTGCAGTTGAACTTGAAACTCATTTAAACATAATCATTGAACATTTTAAAACATGCAAGTAACAGGAGTTCGGACTTTTTACAAAACCGTTAATTTAGATGGAGGAGAAAACGGGTCATGCTTAGACTTATAAAAGGCGATCTTTATAAATTACAAACGGATGCCGTTGTTATACCTGTTGCAGAAGATGCGCAATTGCATGAAAATGAACAGGTCATATTCCTTACGGAAAAAACCGGAACTGCAACGGAATTCAGAGGAGCAAAGGGTGATGAGTTGACTCTTTACAACCTGCCCGAGGTAAAATCACCCCGGGTCATCTTTCTCGGTCTCGGGAAAATAAATAAGATTGATGCCGAATCGCTGCGTGCGTTGTGCGGCAGGGCCGTAAAAAAATGCATCAAAAGCAAACTAAAAAATATGATTATTGCGGCTCCTTCTTCAGTCAAACTCGGGATGGAAACCGGTGAGGTTCTTGAGCCTATGCTGGAAGGAGCTTTTCTGGGAAATCACGTTTTCAGTAAATATAAAGAAGAAAAGAAAAATAGACCGCTTGAAAAAGCCGGCCTGTATACAGAGCCGCAGATTATGTCGGTTTTTTCAGGTTTGCCTTTACAGGTTGAAACGGTCTGCGCAGGAACTCTTCTTGCCAGAGAATGGGTCAGCACACCGTCAAACTATAAAAAGCCGGAGCAGTTTGCAAAAAAAATATCTTCCGCCGCCGGGAATGAAAATCTTGCTATAAAGGTTTTTAAAAATAAATATCTCATACGCCTTGGTTTCGGTGCAATGGTTGCCGTTGGAGCCGGAAGCCGGAACAAGCCGGTGTTCCTGATTCTCAAATACAACCCGAAAGGCGCTAAAAAAACCATAGCCCTTATCGGGAAAGGCATTACCTTCGACTCAGGAGGAATAAATCTGAAGCCTCCCGGCTCCCTCGAAGATATGAAAATGGATATGGCAGGAGCTGCGGCAGTAGCCGCAACGCTTATATCCGCCGCGAAAATGAAACCAAAGATGAGAATAATCGGGGCGATTCCCATTGTTGAAAATATGCCGTCGGGTGATGCCACGAGGCCCGGCGACATTATTACCGGTTATAACGGAAAAACGATTGAAATCAACAATACGGATGCCGAAGGACGGCTGATTCTTGCAGATGCCATCTCCTATGTCCTGAAAGAAGAGAGACCGGATATAATGATAGATGTGGCAACCTTAACCGGAGCGTGTGTTATCGCTCTCGGAGAAAAGATCGCGGGACTATTTTCCCCCGACGATGAACTGGCGGATAAAATAATTGAATCGGCGAAAAAGACGGGGGAACGCTGCTGGCGGATGCCTCTTCCCGACGACTACAGGGAATACCTGAAAAGCGAATTCGCCGATATAAGCAACATGAGCAGCTCGAGATGGGGCGGAGCCATAACAGCGGCTTTATTCCTCTCCGAATTCATAAAAGATACAAGGTGGGCGCACATCGATATTGCGGGACCCGCATACATCAAAAAAGAGACGGACTATTGCGGCGCAGGCGGAACCGGCTTCGGCGTCCGCCTTCTCTGCGACCTTATACAAAAACTGTAACTGATCGTAAGACAGGAGCCGGAATTCAGAATACAGAATGAAGTTAAAATATATACCGCTTCTATTCCGGATTCCGGCTCCTGAATTCCGGCTTCTGAATATTTATAAATTTTTATAATATAAAAGATATCGTCTCATCCGGAGCTTTTATGCCGCAGCCGATTGAATGGAAAGTAGTCCTTATTGACGATGAACCGGACATCAGAGAGGTCGTATCCATGACCCTCCGTGATGCCGGATATAAGGTTTTCACAGCCGGGGACGGGAAAACCGGATTGAGTTTATGCATGGAAAAGAACCCGCAAATAGTGATAACCGATATAAGGATGCCGGGCATCGACGGAATAAAAGTTCTTGAGATTCTCAAAAATGACAAACCTGATACAGAAGTTATTGTTGCAACCGCTTTCGGCGAAATAGATATTGCTGTAAAAGCCCTTCAGCTCGATGCGTCCGATTTTATAACAAAGCCGATAAGCCACGACGCCCTTTTTATGGCTCTGAAAAGGGCGAAAGAGCGCTGGACTGCGAGAATGAAGATTAAAGAATACACCGCGCTGCTGGAAAGGGAGGTTGTAGATCAGGCAAAAACTCTTCATCAGGATAAGATGATGTCGCTCGGGAGGCTTGCCGCAAGCGTTGCTCACGAAATAAACAACCCTCTTTCGGGAGTTTTAAACTATGTGCGGCTTATGCTCCGTATTCTTGAAAGAGGCCGGCTGTCTGATGAGAATAATGAAAAATTTAAAAGCCAGCTTGAGCTCATCGAAAGTGAAATCAGCCGCTGTTCCCAAATAGTATCAAGCCTTTTGACTTTTTCCCGCAAATCGGAGCCATCTGCCACCCGATTTAGAGCAGAAGATCTTATACAACGTTGTGTGCTTTTGAGCCGCCACAAACTCGAGCTGAGTAAAATCGACCTGACAATATCAACTAATCCGGGTTTGCCCGACCTGGAGGGAGATTTCAATCAGCTGCAGCAATGCGTGATAAATCTTATATTCAATGCGATCGATGCCATGCCGGGCGGAGGGGCCCTTCATATTTCAGCGGAAAAATTTTTAACAGACGGTTTTGTGAAAATCAACGTTAAAGATACGGGAACCGGGATTTCGGAGAGTGACCTTCCCCATATTTTTGAGCCTTTTTTTACAACAAAAAAAGACGGATATGGTGTAGGGCTTGGCCTTTCAACTGTTTATGGAATAATGGAACAGCATAAGGGATGCGTGGAGGTCAAAAGTGACAGGGGCAGGGGAACGGTTTTCACTCTACTGATTCCTGCAGTTCAGTCGGCGTGAAATACCTTAATCTTCGCATGTGTTTTCAAAATTATGCCGGTTTGGCGAAAAACAGCATCTGGAGAGAATATGCCGCCGAAAAAAAGCGCAAACAGCAGAAAACACATACTGAGCGATCAGTGGCTCGAAGTGCTTGATGAACTGAACATCGGAGCCTTCACGGTTGATATTCATCGTAAGATCGCATCCATGAACTGTACAGCCCAGGCTTTGATGGGTCTCAAAGAATCAGAGGCTTCGGGGAAAGACTGCCGGGAAGTTTTCTGCGGGGTTCCATGCATGGTAAAGTGCCTATTTAAACATGGGAAAGCATGGGATGATGAAGATTCCGCCGTTAAAATCTCGGAACCCTTCGATCCGCAAAGACTCGTTACACGCCTCGCAACTCCGATATATGATTCTGACAAAAATATGGTAGGCTGTCTGACAATTCTGCAGGACCATTCCCCGATTGCCGATTTGATCAACCGTGTTCATTTTGAGGAACGGAGCCTTAAAATGATCCTGGAAAATATTGATACGGGAATATTTACCGTGAACCGCGGTGGTTATATCACCTTTTTCAATACTGCCGCCGAGAAAATCTCGGGATATGAAAGGAATCAGGTTCTCGGCAAACCCTGCTCAGCTTTGTTTGAGAGCAAGGATGAGTATGATCTGAAGATGCTCAGGGATTGCATTGAAAACGGAAATACGCGAAGCAGTTTAAAAGGCGGTATGAAGATGTCTGATGGAGAAGTAATTCCTGTACGCGCAAGCTATATGGCTTTAAGAAACGAAAAAGGATACATTGTCGGAGGACTTGCGACATTTCATGATCTTACCGTTGTTCACCAGCTCAGCAAAGCCATCAGCGGGAATTACAACTTTCACGATATGATCGGCAAGGATCCATCGATGCAGAAGATATTCGATATCGCCCGTATTGTTGCCGGAAGCAACTCGACCGTCCTGATCGAGGGGCCTACCGGAACAGGAAAGGATCTTCTTGCAAAGGTCATACATTCCGAAAGCAGCCGGGCCGGCAAGCCTTTTGTAAAGGTAAACTGCGCGGCGCTGCCTGAAAATCTTCTTGAGTCCGAGATGTTCGGATATATTAAAGGTGCTTTTACGGGTGCGGAGCGCGATAAACCCGGAAGATTTCAGGAGGCTGCCGGCGGTACAATTCTTCTGGATGAGATAGGAGATCTCCCTCTATCCCTCCAGGCCAAATTGCTTCGTGTTCTGGAAGACAAGGACTTCTACCCGCTTGGAAGCCGCCGTCCTGTTCATGTGGATGTCCGTATTCTTTCGGCAAGCAACCGGGGTCTCGAAGGCTTAGTAGATAAGAAGTTGTTTCGTGAGGATCTGTATTACCGGCTTAATGTGCTGAGAATTGAGCTTCCACCTCTGAAAAACCGGATAGCCGATATTCCTGTTCTTATACGACACATTATGAGAAAATATTGTGCTTCAGGCGATAAACAGCCGAAAGATATTTCCGAACAGGCTATGGAAATTCTCCTTAACTACAAATACCCTGGAAATGTGAGAGAGCTTGAAAATATACTCGAACATGCGCTGATCATAAGCCAGTCTGATATTATCGAACGGCGCCATTTACCCGACTACATTCAAAAGCGATTCAAATCAGAAAGCGTTGTTCTGGAAAAAAAGATTGCCTGCGAAAAAGCTGATTCCGGAGGCATAGAGAGAAAAATCATAATTAAGGCTCTCAAACAAAATAACTGGAGCCGTGTTCATACTGCTCTGGCTTTAAACATTGATCGCTCAACCCTCTGGAGAAAGATCAAACGCCTTAATATTATAAAGTAAATTTGGCCATGAGTATTATCCGTATAAGGCTGACTCATCATCCTACGGAACCGGCAACATAGTTGCATACAACGTTGCAAGTGTTGCAATATTATTCCAATGCAAGTCGTTTTTATATTTATATTAGTAAGTTATAATCTCTATATTCTGATTATGTGTTGCAAATCCTATTTTCTCTTCTAATTTTGCGATTCTCCGTTATTGCCGGCCATACACAATATCATATTGTAAACAATTGACATTCAGCCATTTCATCCGGTCTGGCATAAAGTATGCGTATGCATATATTAATAACGATTGATCATTTCCGAATTTCCAGCTTTCTGTTTATTACACCGGCGGTTCTTTCATAGTTGCTTCAGGAAAATGTATGCAGCCAAAAACCAAAAAGAAAAATATTCTGGTTGTTTGTTATGAGCTCGATATGCTGATTTTCCTTGCGAACTTGTTACGGAACGAGGGCTTTAAAGTCCTGGCGGCCAATAACGGACCGGATGGAATAATTAAAGCCCGGACTAAACCACCTGCCCTTGTCATACTTGATGTCATGATGCCGGGCGAATCCGGAATCCACGCATACCGTTTACTTAAGAACGACAGGCTCCTGAACCTGATTCCGGTTATAATGCTTTCGGCCATAGACCGGAAAACCTTTTTCCATTACCAGAAGTTTGATGGTTTCGGAACCGGGCAGGGAATTCCTGAACCGGAAGCATTTCTTGAAAAACCTCCTGAAGCGGAGGAGCTTATCCGGCTGGTTAATGAATTGATCAGATAGGGAGAAAAAATTCATGTCTGTCAGAACAGGCTTTTATATCTGTCACTGCGGAATAAATATCGCAGCAAAGGTCCGGGTTGGAGAGGTTGCCGAGTTTGCGCGGAAAATAAGAAATGTTGTGGTAGCCAGAGATTATAAATTCATGTGCTCCGATCCAGGCCAGGAAATGATAGAGAAGGATATAAAAGAATACGGCCTGAA
>JAUPLM010000342.1 GCA_030836965.1 Thermodesulfobacteriota bacterium
GGCTTTTGTCGCAATTTTCGCAACCCGTATATCCAGCCGGCATGAAAAAAGCGCGTTCGTTATGCTGTATAATAACCCATGATAATCATAAGAAAAAACTTCAATAATTGTAAAAAAGCTTGAACTTTCATTATCCACTTCAATTCTGTGAGGCTTTCCCATCATATGCGGTTTCATAAGCATGCCGCCAGACATCTTCTCCTTAAGAGCAGTCGCAAGATCGAATTTTCCCGACAGGGCTGATTCAAGGTTATCCTTTGCAGCAGCCCATTTTTCCTCTTCAAATATCTGATCGACCGGCGGTTTAAGCGTAAAAATATCAAGCGCGATATTGTTTTTCCATGTGTTGATTCTGGCATCGAGAATATCCAGCCCGCTTAAAGTAAAGACTCCCGCCATTTTTGAAAATAACCCCGGCCTGTCTTTGGCGCATACCGTAAGAATCCTGGTATTTGATTCAATCGGTTTTTCTACTTCCCATACGAACTCAGATGTGCCTAATCCCGAATAGAGCCTGTAATGATCAAGGATCTCACGGTCCGTGGTGTACAGCAGATATCTTGGGGGCAAAATCTCTATATGGTTTTCAATATCTTTTTTATGCTTTACCGAAGTCGCGGCGCTCAACAGAGTTCTCTTTTTATTTTCAACAGCCTCAACTACGCGGTTTGACGCAAGCTCTCCCTTTTCCATAATACTCAATATCTTTAGGAAAAAATCTCTGAGAAGAGCGAAAGTCCAGTCATTCCAGGCTTTCGGGCCGGTTGATATCGAATCCGCCACTGTAAGAAGGTAAAGCATCTTCAGTAATTCTATGTCTTTAATTTTTCCGGCGCAGAAAAAGGCCGTTTCTTCATCGTTTATATCTCTTCTTGTTGCCGTTTTGATAAGCAGCAGGTGCTCCGCGGTCAGGAATGAAACAGCTTCGATTTTTTCCTGTTTGAATCCCATCCTTGCGAGTATCCTTCTCACAATTTCAGCTCCGCGCTTTGAGTGTCCGTCGCCCGGTTCACCTTTGCCTATGTCATGAAGGAGAGCGGCCCAGAGAAGAATTTTGCGGTTTTTTAATTCCTGGTAAAGATTACCGCACAGCCAGTCTCCGGTGATATCTTCGTCGGTTCCAAAACTTTTAACTGTCCTGACGGTTCTCAGCGAATGCCTGTCCACAGGATAAAGATGGTACTCGTCGAACTGAATTCTGTTAATGATTCCCTTTATCTCCGGTATAAAACGTTCGAGGAACCCGGTATTAAGTATCTCATTTAAGACATTGAATGATAAAGCGGGTGCGGCCAGGATTCTCTCAAAGGACCTGATTACGGATGGTGAAGCCCTGAAAGAATCGCCCACTAGATAACCGAATTCCCTTATCAGTCTTTTCCCTTCAGCGCTTATCGGAATCTTAAGATTTGCGCTTTCTTCGAATATTGAAATCAAGAGTTCCGGATTGCTTAAAAGCTTTTCAGACGAGGTGAAATTGAGAGAGCCCCTTTTTGTAACTTCAAGTCCCGCAATTTTCGTGTTTTTAGCGACCTTCCTTTTCCGAGTCTGTTGCCTGTCATAGCCGAGTTCATATAGAAAAACCATGAACTGCTGCTTTATAAACTCCATCCTGCCGTGAAGCTCTCCCAGAAATATTTCAACCGGCTTATGGCCGTTTTCAGAAGTTTGTTTAAATTCTTTTGCGACTTTCGGCTGATATTCAAAATAGAGCTGGTCACATTTCCTGCCCGTTATATAATGGAGTTTGTTTCTTGTATGCCATATGAATGACAGGCATTCTGAAAGGATCCTGTACTCGTCATGCGAAAGATATCCGTAATATTCAAGATCCCTGGGTTTTTTTATGTCCGACATGATCCGGGATATCCAGAGCATGGTATGATAATCCCGCAGACCTCCCTGTCCTTCCTTTATATTAGGCTCAAGCATGTAGGCCGAATCGCCGAACCGGAGATGCCGTGAAGTGTTGCTTTCAACCAGCCAGTTGATTATGCTCTCCGATCTCTTTATCAGAACTTTCTTGTGGAGCTGTTCCATAAGCTCCGAATATAGAGGCGACATGCCGCATACGAACCGAGCATCCAGAAGCGAAGTGAGCACCTGATAATCGCTTCCGGCAATGCTTATGCAATCTTTAACGGACCGGGTCGCGTGCCCGACGTCCATACCTATATCCCAAAGCGGGTAAACAACTTCTTTAATAAGCTGCACCGCATCTTCAGGAACCTTACCGCCGAAAAGAAAAAGGAGATCCACATCCGAATGTATGCACAGTTCCTGCCGCCCGTATCCTCCCAGCGCGATAATGGAAAAGGGATTTTTGTCTATTGCCATGCCCGGCCCGATTATACTTTTTTCAAAACTCTCAAAAAAATAATCATCAACAAGTCTGGTATGCCGCTCAAGAAACGCAGGGGTATCTTCTTTGAAACGCTCTTCAAAAAGCATCTCCCTTTTCTGCTTCAGGGCAAGTGAAGCATTATCATATTTAATATCATGCGGATTTTTGCGGGCTGCAACAGTCACAGGCTTTAAATTCCTTTTAACTTTTAATACAATATTAAAAGCAATGATCATGCCAACCAGTTGCTGATAGTGTAACTCATCTTATATCAATTAGTTATAAAGTTTATTGATTATATAATAAAAAGATTTAAAGAACAAGAATGTAATTAATAATTACATAATTGTAATGTTAATGTTTATATCTGGACTCAAAGAGGCAAGAGCTCCCGCCGTAAAGGTCCGCCGGAAAAAAGGCGGATGTGCCGCTGGCGGGCCTTTG
>JAUPLM010000343.1 GCA_030836965.1 Thermodesulfobacteriota bacterium
GAAACGCAGCATTGCATACTTGCTACGGGACACAGCGCAAGAGATGTCTATCAGATGCTGGCCGGATCCGGCGTAATGATGGAAGAAAAACCATTTGCCGTCGGTCTCCGTCTCGAACTTCCCCTGAAGCGCATAGACACGGCTCAGTGGGGAACTTTCACCGGACATCCCCGCCTGGGGGCTGCGAGCTTCCGACTGACTCTGAAGGAAACCAGGAATAACCGCGCCTGTTACACATTCTGCATGTGCCCCGGAGGAACCGTCATTCCATGCGCATCATCAACCGGCGCCCTGACGACAAACGGAATGAGTCTTTCATCCCGTCCGGGAGAATTCGGAAATGCCGCTTTCCTTGTTCCGGTCAATCCGGGGGATTACAAAGTGGATTACAAAGCGGATAACAAAGCCGGTGCCGAAGCATTGTCCATCCTCTCCGGTATCGGATTCCAGATAAAAATGGAGCAGCTCGCATTTAAAGCGGGAGGAGGCGATTATTCCCTTCCCGCATCCCCTCTTTCCGATTTCCTTTTAAACAGATATCCTGATGCTCTGCCTGAAAAGCGCTCCTGGCCGCGGTCTGTTCCCGCCGATCTGCGTTTTATTCTTCCGGATTTTGTCTGCGCAACGCTCACGGCAGCAATTCCCAAAATGCTTTCACTTCTTAAGGGGGTTTCCCATGAGGAGGTTCTGCTCTACGCCCCGGAAACAAGAAGTTCAAGCCCGGTCCGCATAACCCGAAATGCGACCGGTGAATCGGTTAATCTTTCCGGCCTCTTTCCTTCGGGAGAAGGCGCGGGCTACGCCGGAGGCATAGTAAGCTCAGCGGTTGACGGCCTGCGAGCCGCCGAAGCCGTTATAAGAAAGATACGGGGCGAATAATTACATAACCATCTGTAATCTGATATTATCATTCATTTTCATAATCCTGTCTATTTTGAGTCAAATTATATTATTATTGTTGACAATACCCTTAAGCGGGAGTAAAAAGTCAAACTTGAAAATTCCCGCGGATTATGCAGATGACGGATGTTCCGTCGTTTTTTCCGGGATAAAAAAAATAAGAACAGCCTGTATTGTCACCATACCGGTTTTTTTACCGGCGGCATGCAGGCTTTTGTGTCTTCTTAACAGGATAAAACAATTTATGTCAGCATCTTTAAATAATGTGCAGTTTTTATCAGTTCTTTCACATATTAAAGTAAATTTCAGGCAATATTATAACAGTTTCAGCCAGAATCTGCCTGCTAAAGACAAACATCTTGATATAATTATTAAATTATTGATTTGCGCGGCTATGGCAGGAATCATAGCAGCAGATATCATGTATCTGGAGCATCTTGGCGAAGTCCGCGAAGAATTGATGGAAATTTCTTACGGACAGGCTTTTATGATCTTTGCACTGGCTTTTCTTTTCATAAGCATTCTTGAATTGTTATGGAGATCATATCTTGTATGGAAATACAGGCCGATGTCTCCCTGCCCCCAGAATGAACTTCTTTCATGCAGCATAGTGGTTCCTGCTTTCAATGAAGGCAGGCAGGTTTACATGACGCTTAAGAGCCTTGCCGCAAGCAATTATCCTTCGGAAAAGTTTCAGATCATCGCTGTCGACGACGGAAGCTCTGACGATACCTGGGATTGGATATGCAAGGCAAAGCAGGAGCTCGGACGGAAAGTTACCGCATTAAAATTGCCATGCAACAAAGGGAAAAGACATGCTCTTTACGCCGGATTTCAGCAGAGCAGAGGCGAGGTGCTTGTAACGGTTGACAGTGATTCGGAAGTAAAACCTGAAACTCTGCAAAACCTCATAAGCCCTATGGTCATAAACTCCAGGATCGGAGCCGTAGCCGGAAACATTCGTGTTTTAAATCATGATAAAGGCATAATTCCGAGAATGCTGGATGTATTATTCGTCTTCAGCTTCGATTTCATACGCGCAAGCCAGAGCATGGTAAACATGGTGATGTGCACTCCCGGAGCCCTTGCAGCCTACAGAAAGACGGCAGTCATGCCGATTCTCCAGGAATGGCTAAATCAGACTTTTTTCGGGAGGCCTTCAAATATCGGGGAAGACCGCGCCATAACAAACCTTGTAATAAGGGAAGGCTATGATGTCTTCTATCAGCAGAACGCGGTGGCATATACCAATGTGCCTACGGGTTATACAGGCCTCTGCAAGATGTTTCTCCGCTGGGCCCGCAGCCACATCCGCGAAACAATCGTCATGTCCCGGTTTGCTTTCAGAAAGTTCAGATTCGACTCCGTGTTCGGATTACGCGTAAACCTTATACTACACTGGTTCGGTATCGTCCTTTCCCCGTTTTTTCTGTTTGCGACAATAGCCTGCCTTTACTGGCGGCCCCTCGGATTCGGATTATGCGTCATGGTAGGCATAATATTGACATCAACCGTAACCGGAATTGTATACACAAAACGCTGCGGAAACTCGGACGCGCTCCTGTCTTATCTGTACGGTCTTTTCGTATTCATCAGCCTCTCCTGGATATCCACCTATTCATTGGCAACCATGCACCATTCCGGCTGGCTTACCAGGAATAACACCGTAAAAAAACAGACATCAGCGACAATCCTGCACAAATTCTACTTTGACTTCGACGCATTTGATTCAGGTAAGGATTTTCAGATGCACAGAAGTTCCCGGCAAATCTCTGAAACCGGAAAGATTGCAGCCTGAACTTAATTTTCAGTCTCTTTTGAAGCTCTGGTCTTTTTGTAGACATCGAGCCACTCTTTTCTGAATTCCGCGAATCTGTTTTCGCCAACGGCCGCCCTTATATCCTTCATGAGATCCTGATAGAATGTCAGATTATGAATCGTAAGAAGTGTTTCCGCAAGAGGGTCCCGCGAAAACAGGAGATAGCGCAGGACCATGCGCGGATATGTCCTGCAAGTATAACACCGGCATTTCGTATCTAGCGGGAACTTGTCTTTCCGGTATGTTTTATCGAGTATCCTTATTTTCCCCATACGGGTAAAAAGGGTTCCCTGGCGGGCGTACCTGGTGGGAATTACGCAGTCGAACATATCCATCCCGCCATGAACTGCGGCAAGGATATCCTCCGGAAGTCCGACCCCCATCAGATACCGCGGCTTCTCTTCCGGTAAAAAGTGGGCGGTGACATCCACAACCTTTTTCATGAGATCAAACCCTTCGCCTACGCTTACTCCCCCGATTGCATAGCCGTCAAAAGGTATGGATGTAATTTCAATGGCGCTCTTCTGCCTCAGATCAGGGAAAACACCTCCCTGAATGATCCCGAACATGAACTGGTATTCCTTCAGCTCGACCTTCCTGCATCTTTCAGCCCACTCGGTCGTGCGCTGGACGGATTTTTCTATATAGTGTCTCGATGCGGTGTGTTCAACGCACTCATCAAAAGCCATGACGATATCGGCGCCGAGATCCCGCTGGATCTCCATTGATTTTTCAGGCGTAAAAAAAACCCGCTCTCCGTTCTCCTCGTATGAAAATGATACTCCGTCATCGTTTATTTCTCTTCCCGGCAGAGAAAAAACCTGGAAACCGCCGGAATCGGTCAGTATGGTTTTATTCCACCCCATGAAACGGTGAAGGCCGCCCATTCGCTTGACTGTTGCAAGCCTTTCTCCGAGTGAGAGATGGTATGTATTGGCAAGAATCACCTCCGAATCGGTCTCCGCCACGTCACGCGGCGTGATTGACCGGACAAACCCAGCAGTGCCCACAGGCATAAAAGCGGGAGTTTGAACTTTACCGTGAGCGGTCGTAAATTCACCACTCCTTGCGCCGCATGAATCGGTGGCAAGCAGCTTAAAGCCTATATCTTTTGAATTCATGATTTCTACTTCCTTTATAATCCGACAATTCCGACGACTGCGCCCGTCATGCAGGTTGCAATGGTCCCTGAAATGATCGTCCTGAATCCCAGTGATACGATTTCATCTCTTCTTTCCGGCGCCATTGTCCCGATTCCGCCTATCATTATTCCCAGGCTCCCCGGATTCGCAAATCCGCACATTGCATAAGTCATCATCAAAAGGCTTCTCGGGCTTAAACTCCCTTCGGGAAGCTTGCTCATGTCGACGTAGGCGATAAGTTCGTTTAAAACGGTTTTTGTTCCCATCAGTATCCCGGCCGTTTGAGCCTCTTTCCACGGAATACCCATCAGCCACACGACCGGAGACATTATAACTCCCATAATTCTCTGCAGCGTTACCGGTTCACTCCCGATATCAGGGAAGAGACCGATAACAAGGTTCACAAGATGCTCCATGGCCTCTAGAACGACATGCATAGCGTCTATATTTATCAGGAGCTACTCGCCCTGAAGAGTGCCTTTTGTAACAGCATCCATCGGACCTGAAGCCTCTTCAGCGGCA
>JAUPLM010000344.1 GCA_030836965.1 Thermodesulfobacteriota bacterium
ATGTTACGGCGTTCGGAGCTTTTGTGGATGTGGGGGTTCATCAGGACGGCCTTGTGCATGTGAGCGAACTGTCGGACAGGTATATCAGGGATCCGGGAGAAATTGTCAAGGTGCATCAGAAGGTTACGGTTACGGTCATTGACGTTGACGTTGACAGAAAAAGAATTTCTCTTTCGATGAAAACAAATCCGGGCAGGAAGGAAAAACCGGAAAAGAAGGTTGAGAAAAAACCTGTTCCGAAACCGGCAAAATTTGAAAAGCCGAAGAATGTTCCGTTCAATAATCCGTTCGGAAAACTGTCCGGGGTGAAGGTGTGATAAAGAGCATATTTAGACTTCCAGCAAGTTCATTGGAGACAGGCTACTGTAAAGCGGCATAAATATGATTTTTTGCGCAGCCGGCAAAGGTGAATGCAATGGGAAAGCCAAGAGTAATCTTAAGAAGATGCGATGAGTACGATACGGATGTTATTGCGGGAATCATCAATGAATCGGTTTCCGATTTAAAGCTTGATATCTCGGGAAAAATTTTCATCAAGCCGAATATCGTTTCCGCAAACAGGCAGTATATTCACCACTCCTATACCAACCCGAAAGTGGTTGAGGCTATGGTAAGGGTTCTGAAAGGAAAAGGTCTTTCCGATATTACAGCCGGAGAGTCGGGCGGATACGGGGTTCCTTCAAGACTTTTTTTCAAGGAATCGGGCTATTTTGATCTTGCCGGAAGAGCCGGATTCAAACTTGTTGATTTGAATGAGCACCCCTTCGTAAAAGAGCCTCTTAAAAAGGGCGTTTATCATAAAGAGATGATGCTCTCCAGATTCATCAAGGAGGCGGATTTTAAAATATGGATGCCTAAACTGAAGTACCACATCTTCGCATCGGTTACCAACACCCTTAAATTAAATGTCGGGATACTTTATCATAAGGAGAGGATGCTCTATCACGATCACAGGATACATGAAAAAATCGTCGACCTGCTCGAAGCCGGATATCCGGACCTTATCGTCTCCGATGCTGTCGACATCACATACGGATTTGAGTCAGCCCCTTATCCTGTTCGGCTCGGCGCCCTTATCATATCGGATCAACCTCTTGCGGCGGATGTCGTGGCCTCATATATAATGGGGTATGAGCCGGAAAATGTAAAACATCTCTCAATCGCGTCTAATAGAGGCTACGGCTCCCTGAAGCTCGATGATATAATGATATCGGGAGATATCGGCATCGATGAACTCCGCGCGAGACCAAAGGGGAAAACAAGACTGTTCCAGGTTCTTGACGAGCTTGATACTCCGATAAGGTTTTTTGCCGGTTTTGCGCCTGAGACAGGACAAATTTGTGACGGCGGATGCGAAGGCGCGGTAAAGGGATGTCTCGGGACGATAGAAAAACGAAGGCCAGGTTCATTAAAGGGAGCGAAAAAGGGTGCTATTGTTACAGGCATCTACAAAGGCGACGTAATCATGCCGGATGCTCCTGTTCTGCTTATCGGATCATGCACAAGGGTCGAAGGCCGGCTGGAAGCCAGAAAAATATATCGCGTCAAAGGATGCCCCATGGGTGCCAAGGATCTCTTCATCAAAATTCCGATGATTTTCGGGATGTCAAGCCCGATGCTGGATAGAAGAGACGCTCTTCTCTTTATTTCAAACTCGGTTGAAAAGGGTTTAAATATATTGAAAAACAGGATATTGAAAAGCAGTGAATAGTGAATAGAAGGGTTCAAGGATTCGAGGGTTCAAGTGGCAAGGAATTGGTTTCTGGTTTGTAGTTTCTGGTTAAACCATAGACCAGAGACCATAAACCAGATACTATATCCGATGTCCGATATTCGAAATACTATTTTTAAGAGGGGATAATTATTAATGAAGATACTTGTGGGCTATGACGGATCGAATGCTGCGAAGGAAGCTTTGTCTGTTGCAAAAATGCATGCCAGGGCCTTTGGCGGGGAGATATTTGTTGTTTCATCGATGGTAGGGGGGCCTGATATTCCGAGACAGGAATTTGAGAAGGTGGAAGGAGAATTGAGGTATTCGCAATCCTATTTTTTGGATGGTGAAATCCCCTGTACCACGAGGTTTCTTGTAAGGGGATTGACTCCCGGTGAAGACCTCGTAAAGTTCATTGAAGAGAACGATATTGATGAAGTAGTGATAGGCATAAGAAGAAGATCAAAGGTCGGAAAACTGCTTTTCGGTTCAACCGCCCAGTATGTTATTCTGAACGCGAAGTGCCCTGTAGTTACGGTGAAATAGCTAATAGAAGGGTTCAAGGAGTCGAGGATTCAAGGGTTCGGGTGCAGAGGCACAAAGGGGCAAAGGGAACATCGAATATCGTACATCGAACTTCGAAGTGCGATGTACGATATTCGGTTTTTATCGATATTCGACATTCGAAATTCGGTTATTTAACTTCCGACAAGAATGACGCCTTGAAGAATTCCCTGTTCATCCTGGCGATGTTTACTATTGAAATCTCCTTCGGGCACTCGGCTTCACATTCCCTTTCATTGGAGCAGTTTCCGAATCCAAGCTCATCCATTATCCGGACCATGGCAATGGCCCGCCTTGCGGCTTCCGGCCTTCCCTGGGGAAGCAGGGCAAGCTGTGAAATCTTTGCGCTTGTAAAGAGCATGGCGGAAGCATTTGGACATGCGGCCACACAGGCTCCGCACCCGATGCATGCCGCGGCATCCATCGCTTTTTCCGCCGTATCCTGCGGTATCGGTATCGCATTGGAATCGGGTGCTCCGCCGGTATTGACGGAAACATAACCCCCCGCCTGGATGATTTTATCAAGAGCGCCCCGGTCAACCACAAGGTCCTTTATTATTTTAAACGCCCTGGAACGCCACGGTTCAATTACAATCGTATCCCCGTCCGAAAAATGGCGCATGTGCAGCTGGCACAGGGTCGTTCCCTTTTCGGGGCCGTGGGGACGGCCGCTTACTACGGCTCCGCACATACCGCATATTCCTTCACGGCAGTCATGGTCGAATGCTATAGGCTCTTTGCCGGTTATGGTAAGTTCTTCGTTGATGACATCGATCATTTCAAGAAAGGACATGTCCGTGGAAATATTTTCGGCATTATATGTCTCAAGTCTTCCTCCGGAATCCGGCCCTTTCTGGCGCCAAACCTTGAGCGTTAAATTGAGAGTTTTTGTCACTTGTAACTCCTTTGTGTTAATTTGACGTTTTCAAAAACAAGCTGTTCCTTGTGAAGGCCGGGCTCTTTCCCTTCGCCTGTATACTCCCACGCAGAAACATGGCAGAAATTTTCGTCATCGCGTTTTGCTTCATTCTCTTCCGTCTGATAGCCTTCGTTGAAATGGCCTCCGCATGATTCCCTGCGGGCAAGTGCGTCTGTAACCATCAGCTCTCCGAATTCGAGAAAATCCGCGACCCGTCCGGCTTTTTCAAGACTCTGGTTGAAGTCTGTGTCCGAACCCGGGACAAGAACATTCTCCCAGAACTCGCCTCTTAAATCCCGGATAAGCTTTATCGCCTTTTTAAGTCCTTCGTCGTTTCTTGACATGCCGCAGTATTCCCACAAGATGTTTCCGAGCTGCCTGTGGAAATCATCAACCGTCCTTTTCCCTTTTATGGAGAGAAGTTTCTTTACGCCGGATTCTATACCGGCTGCCGACTCTTTGAATGCGGGGTGGTCGGTCGATATCTCTTTTTTCGGATTTGCCGCCAGATATCCGCCGATGGTATAGGGAATTATGAAGTAGCCGTCCGCAAGACCCTGCATGAGCGCGCTCGCTCCCAGACGGTTTGCGCCGTGATCGGAAAAATTGGCCTCTCCCAGGACA
>JAUPLM010000345.1 GCA_030836965.1 Thermodesulfobacteriota bacterium
CTTAACTTCACAATTTATTGCCATAGACATCCGCAAATGGAAGTTGGGAAAGGATTATTCAAGACTGTCTTTAAGTTGTTATTTCCTGTTATATTTGGTATGCAAATATTTAAACATGAAAAGATTTAAAATTTCAATTTATACAGCTTTTTTGGGACAGAGGGTATGGAGAATTCCGGATTGAATTGTATCCAGGCATCAAGACACAATGGAAGTAATGTCCTTAATTTATAATCTTCCGTATCATATTAAAAATCTAAAACTCCGGGCGGATATAATCGGGTCGCTCCGTATTTTTTTTGCAGAACACGGTTATCTTGAAGTTGAAACCCCCGTAAGAATTCCCGCGCCTGCCCCTGAAGCCAATATAGACGCGATAGAATCGGAAGACCGGTTCCTTCACACCTCACCTGAACTGTGCATGAAAAGGCTTCTTGCCGCGGGCTACCCACGGATATTCCAGATATGCAGGTGTTTCAGAAAAAACGAAAGAGGTTCAAGGCACATTCCCGAATTTACCATGCTGGAATGGTACCGTGCGGATTCGGACTATTCAGACATGATGGATGAAACCGAAGCCCTTATTAAAGCTGTTGCTTTACATTCCGGATACGGAAACCGGATAACGTATCAGGGAAAAACGGTGGATCTTGGTAAACCCTGGACAAGAATGACTGTTGCCGAAGCATTCGACAAATACGCTTCGGTGCCTGTTGAAAAGGCTCTTTCAGACGGCCGCTTCGATGAAACAATGGCCGAAATCGAGCCCGCCCTCGGACAAAACGCGCCTCTTTTTCTTTATGATTACCCTGCCTCCTGCGGCGCTCTTGCAAAGCTGAAAACCGGAGACAATTCGGTTGCCGAGCGTTTCGAACTCTATATAAGCGGGCTTGAACTCTGCAACGGCTTCACGGAACTGACCGATCCCAAAGAGCAGAGAGCGCGCTTTGAAAAAGAGCTCGCTTTCCGCAAAAAAGCGGGTAAGAAGGCGTATCCCATGCCTGAAAAATTCCTTGAGGCTCTTTCATCCATGCCTGATGCTTCAGGTAACGCACTTGGCCTCGACAGGCTCGTCATGCTCTTTGCAGATGCCGGAAATATCGATGCTGTTGTGGCATTTACTCCCGAAGAGCTCTGAAGCTTCCGTTTTAATCCATGTCTTAACATTGCCTCAGTTTCGACATACCTCAATACAAACCGCCGGCCGATATCAACTCTCCAATGAAATGGCCCACAACCACTTTGCTTTGAATACGAACAGGAATGCGTTTTTCATCCGCGGTCACCCAGAGTTGGATTTTGGCGCCTTGGCTCTCCTTGAACACTCCGCCGATATGATTCATTTCAGGTTCGACCAGGTAAGTATCATATATGCGGCCGTTAAGCAGTTTAATGGTTTCGCGGCCCACCACCTTCAGGCGGCCGATGACATTCTTTCGACCGTCGGTAATGGGTCGTTCCAACTGGTCACCGGTGTCAAATTCAATGGTGCGGGTAAAATAGAAGGCCGAAAGGGGATCAAAGCTGCCATCCAGCAGGGAGATCGGATCTTTTTTTTTCCCATAGTTGGAATAGTGTGCGCGGTTGTTATTCCAGTCAAACTTGATGACTTCATTTTTCTCGTGGCTTCCCTCGCGCTGATTTTTTGCATAATGCACCGAGCGGGTCATTTCCACATTGGCAAAGGCATCGATGCGATCTCTGACTTTATAGAAGATATCGACAAAGCTGTTGGATGCAGCAGTCATGACAAAATGGAAGGCTTGCCGGCCGTTGATAGTTTTCACCGGCAAAACCTCCAGCCAGGCTGACCCGGCTGGCACATTTTCCCAGCGCAGCTGATATTCAAGTTTTTCTCCCGGAGCAAAAGGGAAATCTTTAGGATTGGCCGAAAGAGGTGTGAAATTCACGCAGAGCAGCAGAATGAGTGTTAGTGCGCCAATTCCCAAAAGGTATGATATTTTTTCCATGGTTTGTCCTAAAAACATCTTTTCGACAGGATACCCCACAGCAGGGCTCGAATAATCACTTCCGGTGTGAAGCTGCGCCAATTCATTGCCTATCCTATTATCCATCATGATTATGCCGAAGATCACGTCATGAACTTTATTCTTGTCTGCATAATCTGCATTAACAAGCGAAATGAAAGGGCATCTCTTCTGCGGGCAACGGCTTGTCGGACAGTACGATGAGAGGTTCCTCAGGATTTAGGGTTGAATATCACTAACCAGAGGGCCTGTCAAGGTTGGAATTTCAGGCCGAAATTTCAACCTGTCTCCCTCACTTGCAATTGGATAGTACTTGTGATAGCATTTATTATTATACAGGGGGCTTGGATCTAATTAGCTCACGCCCGTGCCGGACGTACGTAAATCGATTGGGATTCAACACGCAAAAACCGCACGCGTCTCAGCTTTCCGTTAAGCTGTCTAAGTAAAAGAGGACGTAATGAAAACGAACCTGATATATTTAGTTGTTTTTCTTTTTATTTTTACTGGTTGCGCGAATCTTCTTCCATCCAGCAAGAGTATGGTCGATTCACCCTGGCAGGATTTTAATAGCGCCAAACTGGAATATGAAAAAATAATTCCCGGGATAACAACCGTGGACGACCTGAAAAAAATGAATTTTAATCCTGATGTGGTTCCAAATATTAGAATCATGAATGTAACTGAGATCATCGGTGTATTCATGCCGAATCCTTCTATTAAAATGGAGGATATGGATCCGGGAATTCAAAAATGCATAGAGTCCGGACAACGATGTACGGCTTATAGAATTGAACCGAGTGTGCTGGATAAAAAGCGAGTTGGCAATTTCTGGATGGATATGTTCTCGTTTAAGCGGCACAGGATAGACACCGGATGGGAATTCCGGGGTTTAATCACAATTGTTGATAATGTTGTCACATACAGAGACCCTGCAGGAGGCAAGCCCCTGGTAATAACGGAAGAAATTGAAACCAAACCTTTAGGCCCTTTGCAGGAAATTGGTAGCGCATTCCTCACTGAAAGTCGAAATCTCTGGTAAACATAATCATCAATAATAGATGATGTTGCGGCATTCACTCCCGAAGATGGATAAGAATTTTCTTTATTATGAATTGATGTATCCTGGAAATCGACTTACATGTCAATTTTAACAGATACTTTATGTTGAAGCTCTTTTAGATAAGGGCCTTGTTAGTCCGGAAGACTATCGATAAGCAACAAGTGGAGCTGCTCAAAGGCCTCCGGACAGCCCATGAGATTGGGCTATTTGATGGTCTTAAGCGCCTCTAAGAGATCAAGGTAGAATTTTGCCTGTTCCGGGCTGATGCTTGTTCTGCGACTATGAAAACCTTTTGGCATCAGTCGCTTGGACTCTAGAATAGTGCCCATGAATTCCTGGTTATTATCAAAGAACCGGTAGATTCCCTTCTCTCTTTTGAGCGTCCCGATCTTCTCTCCGGTTTTGCTGTGCATCTCCCACGTATCTTTCTCCTTATCTTTTGCCTTTAGCATGATCTCATCTGAAAAGGCATGGGGGGTGGTGAAGAAAAAAAGTACGATAATTGCTAAAGATAAGATGGCTTTTCTCATGGTTTGGTCCTCTCTATAGTATTTGTGAGACCCTGTCCCTGAATCTCCAGGGGCTACCATTATCCTTGATATAGAATCCATCGGCCCTGCCTCATGGATAAGAATTTTCTTTTTGTGACTTGATGTATCTTGGAAATCGATTTGCATGTCAAGTTTTAACAGATACTATGGTTGTATCGGGTTGGTTTCTGGTTATTGTAATCGAGGCGGGTTGAAGATAGGGCCGTTTCCGGATGAAAACTCAGCCGACAAACGGACGCCTTATGACGGTATCCTTCTGCCACTTTAAATCATCCCTTTCGGGATATTCGATGTTATAGTGAAGTCCCCGGCTCTCTTTTCTGTGCATCGCGCATTTTATTATGAGTTCGGCGACTGTCGCTATGTTTCTGAGTTCAATAAGGTCGCCGCTTACTTTGAAATTCCAGTAGTATTCCCTGATCTCATTCTGTATAATATCGATGCGTCTCTCTGCTCTTGCAAGCCTTTTATCGGATCTTACTATTCCGACATAGTTCCACATGAACCTTCTTATTTCGTCCCAGTTCTGAGTAACCATGATAAGCTCATCGCTGTCTGTAGTGCCTACTTCATCCCACGCGGGACTGTCGGGAAACGATTTGAAATCCGGAGACCTTGTCTCTTTCACGGCTTCTCCGGCGGCGGCATGCGC
>JAUPLM010000346.1 GCA_030836965.1 Thermodesulfobacteriota bacterium
ATCCTGGCTACCCACTACAAAGACCCGCAAAACAGATTCTCAGTTTATCAGGCCAGTCCCCGCATCTTTGAGGCTCTGGCATGCAGGGCATTCGTGCTGTGTGACGATCAACGGGATGTGTTTTCCCTGTTCAGGGATGGTGAAGATCTGGTCAGATTTTATGATGCTTCAGATCTGATGAACAAAGCAAATCATTATCTGGCGCATCCCGAAGAAAGAGATAAGATCGCTGAAAGGGGAAAAAGCAGCGTTCTTAAAAACCACACATATATTCACCGGATAAAAGAACTCTTCTCCACGATCGGTGACAAAACATGAATGGCGGTCCGGCAAAAAAAATTCTGCATATCGTGGAAGACTTAAAGGTCGGCGGCCTAGAAAAGATATTGGCGTCGATTGTTCTGTCTCTCGATCCGTCGAAATACGACCCGCAGGTCTGGTGCCTTACTATGGGCGGGCAGGTAGCGGATGAATTGAGCAAACAGGGGATTTCCGTGCGGGTTCTTGGCCTGAACGGTTATTACAATCCTCTGCGGATTGCGGAACTCGCCCGGATGATGAAGAAGGAGAAATTTCATATCATCCATACACACGGCTATTTCGCCGGTACATTCGGCAGGCTTGCGGCAATCCTGGCCGGTATTCCCGTCATAATCGCCCATGTCCACAGCACTTACCATGAGTATGGCAGAAGGAATCTACTTATTGAGAGATTTCTTTCCTGTTTCACAGACAGGATTATCTGCATTTCTCAGGCGGTGGAAAGATTCGTCACCGTAAACGAGAAAATCCGGAAAGAAAAAACCCGCCTGATCTATAATGCCGTTACGCCGCCTGATAAACTCATAGACGATAGTCAGAGAAAAAAAATGCGGGCGTCTCTGGGATTGGATGCCGAAGCGACCGTCATTGCGGTTGTTGCCTCTCTCACGGCCAATAAAGGGCATGGAATCTTACTGACCGCCTTCAGGGAAATTTTCCTGAGCCATCCGTCGGTCAGGCTGCTTATTGTGGGCGACGGCCCCTTGCGGGATAAGCTTGAGGCTTCGGCCCGGCAACTGATGGTTGATCAGGCGGTTGTCTTTACCGGGATACGAAAGGATGTTTTTGACCTGCTGCAGATTTCGGACATCTTTATTTTGCCGACTCAGGTACGTGAAGGTCTCGGAGTAGCGTTGATTGAAGCGATGGCAGTGGGCCTTCCTGTCATCGGAACCGGCATCGGCGGCATTCCCGAATTAATTGAGGAAGCCGGAAATGGTTTTCTGGTATCTCCAGGGAATTCGGAACAGTTGGCCGAAGCAATCAGGATGCTGGTCGACGATAAGGCTCTGAGAACAGCCATGGGTATTCGGGGAAGACGGATATACGAGGAAAAATTCACCATGTCAAAAATGAAAGAGCTTGTTGAGACCATGTACGATGAGCTCTTATTTAAGATACCGGATAAGAAACTGAATGCCCGATGACCGGATAAACATATTATATCTCTCAAGCTTTGGAACCCTTAAATGGGGAGGTCAGAAAAGCCTCTATCAACTTGTCACGCGTCTGGATAAAAAGAAGTTTCATCCCGTAGTTTTACTTCCGGCCGAAGAGGAATTGGCGCAGAAATTACGGGAATTGAATATTGACGTCGTCATCCGGGCATTGCCCCCGGTTAATTTTTCCAATCTGTTTTCCGGTTTTAACGCTCTTTTCAGCTTGCTTACGTTGATAAAGAAACACGGGATCGATCTTATACATACTGACGGTCCCCGCAATACTTTTTATGCCGGGCTGGCGGCGGGATTGAAACGCATACCTCTCATATGGCATGTGCGGGCATCAAACAGGGACAGGTTCGACAGTATCCTGACCTTCTTCCCGGCAAAGATAATCCTTGTGGCTGATTCTCTCCGCAGCAGGTTCCCCGGAACCGTGAGTGATGACAGATTTATAACGATATATAATGGCGTGGATCTGGCGGAATTTAAAAAAGGCGGGCCGTCAGACCGGATGAAAAAAACGTTGGAAATTGAAGAGAACGATTTGCTGCTTACGGTATTTGCGAGGGTCGAACCGCTCAAAGGGCAGAAACATCTGATTGAAGCCTGCGGCAGCATTTTGAGCAGACTGCAAAATTTCCGTATTTTTTTCGCAGGGGAGATAACGGATAAAAAATATCAGCGCGAATGTCTGGCCCTTGCGGAATCACTTAATATCAGGGAACGGATTGTTTTCGCAGGATACAGAACCGATATCGGCGATATCTTAAGTAAAACGGATATTGTTCTGCTTCCCTCTCTCTTTGAGGCATTTCCCAGAGCCGTTATAGAAGGGATGGCCGCAGGGAAAGCGGTTATTGCAACCGATGCGGGGGGGGCGGCGGAAGCGGTGGAAGATGGTGTTACCGGTTTTGTCGTACCGCCGGAAGATCCTGCAGCCCTGGCTGAAAAAATCCTGTTGCTTGCAGGAGACGGGGAAATGAGGCTGAGGATGGGAAAGGCAGGGCGGTTAAGAGCTGAAAAGTTATTCAGCATTGAAGAAAATGTAAGAAAGACGGAGCTGGTATATCATGAACTTCTGGGGAGATGACTTCGCGTGAAGCCGGTTGAAGCCAGTTGCAACCTCTGCGGAAAGAACAGTTTCAAAGTCCGCGAAGATGATGAAACACCTTTCAGGGTTCTGGAATGCCTGAATTGCGGGCTTGTCTTTGTGCATCCCTTTCCCGATATTGACAAGCTGGCGGTTCATTATGGCGAGGATTATTACCGGGACTGGATTTATCAGCAGAAAAACACGCGGATTAGAATGTGGAAAGGCAGATTAAATAAACTGGAGAAGCGGCGGCAGAGAGGAGATTTGCTGGATGTGGGCTGCGGTGACGGTGCTTTCCTGAAACTGGCCGGGGAGAGAGGATGGGAGATAAGCGGAACGGAACACTCTTCCTATGCCGCGAATTACGTCAGCGAGGCTCTCGGTATCCCCATATTCTGCGGAGAGGTTTTTGCCGCAGGATATCCGGATAATTCCTTCGATGTGGTGACAATGTGGCATGTCCTAGAGCATGTTACGGACCCCGGGCGGTATCTTCGGGAGATTCACCGCATCCTGAAACCTTCCGGGCTGCTTCTGGTTGCCGTTCCCAATGTCAATGATTACATAATGCAGGCTGCCTACAGACTGGTGAAGAAAAGGCCCTTGAAACTATTTTCTAAAGATGACCGGGAAATCCACCTGTATCATTTTTCTGATGAAACCCTGAAAAATTATCTGGTAAAGACCGGATTTGAATGTCTTAAAATTTCTCCTGATTACGGCATTACCGAATACTCCAAGAAAATGATCAATTTCATCGCGGCTGCCTTCTATTACACGACGGGATTTAGGATATTCAACGCCCTAGAGGTATATGCAACGCGGATCTGAAATATCGTTAAAATCGATTTTGAAGGCAATTTATCTGAATGCAAGAGGTCTTGCTTTAAAAACGCTGAGCATTCTCTTATTTCAAAGAAAGAGATTTCCCGCGCTCAGAAATATCGGAAGCATCCTCTTTATTCGCGTGGACAGGGTTGGCGATATGGTGCTCTCCACACCCGCATTCAGGGCAATAAAAGCGGCCTTGCCGGAGGTTCATCTGACGGTGATGGCTTCGCCGGCGAATGCGCCTGTTTTGAAGAACAATCCGGATGTGGATGATGTGATTGTATATGACCGGTCCGCCGGTTTACCCGTGAAAAAGAAGTTTATCGGCGGATTGAGATCCCGCCACTTTGATCTTGCCGTCGATCCTTATACCGATTATGAACTGAAAACGGCATGGTTGGCGGGTATGAGCGGGGCAGTTCATAGAATCGGCCATGCCGCCTTTGGCCGGGAGATTTTTTTTAATTGTCCGTCGCAGGAGATCGATGGGGAAAAACATTTCGTTTACAGCGCCCTGGATCTGTTGAAGCGCATCGACATCTCTTCCGAAAACAGAGAACCGGCCATTTATCTTGGGGCGGATGAAGAAGCCTGGGCGGAACAGTGGGTGAAGGAAAACGAGTTTGAAGGCAAAAAAATCGTCGCCATTCATCCCGGAGCTTATTATGAGACGCAGCGATGGCTGCCGGAATATTATGCCGGGCTGATCGACCTGATCCGGCGAAAAACCCCGTTAGAGGTTGTTTTGCTGGGAGGGCTGCCTGACGCTATTGTCATCGAGGATATACTTACCGGACTTAAACCTCCGGTTTGCGTATCCGTTCAGGAGGATATCAGAAAGTTCTTTGCCATCCTCTCGCAATGCCGGCTGCTTGTCTGCAACAATTCAGGGCCGCTGCACTGCGCCGTTGCGCTCGGTATTCCGACCATCTCGTTTATGGGGCCTACCGTCAAAGAGCGGTGGATGCCTATAGGTGATATTCACCGGGTATTAAGAAAGGACGATCTGCCCTGCATCGGATGCAATCTCGGCTACTGCAAGATAAAGACTCACGACTGCATGAGGCTGATCAGGCCGGATAAGGTAATAGAAGTCATTCTTGAAAAAATAGTGTTATGATAATGGGCGCTGGTTGCAGTAGCCATCTTTACAAGTAATCACAAGCAGACATTTGTTGGGGCTGGCATAGACAATCGGCTTTACCGTTTTGCTGAAAAGACTCAGGAGGCCGCAGGTTTTGAAAATACTCTTTGTTTCAGATGTTTCGATCCAGGATGTTATCGGCGGCGCGGAACGGGTTCTTTTTGAACAGACTACCAGGCTGGCTGCCAAGGGGCATGATGTTCACATCCTGACACGCAGGCTGCCTTCCCATAAGTCGGATTGTGATGTTATTCGGAATGTCAGGGAATGGAGATATGGTATAAATCAGGACAATGCCGTTTCTTTTTTTGCGTCCACACTACGGAACTGTAAAAGATTATTTGAAACACTTGTCAGGGCCAATGATTTCGATTGCATCAACTTTCACCAGCCCTTTTCCGCTTTTGCTGTAATGAGATCCGGTTCAAGTGAGAAAATCAGGAAAATTTATACCTGCCATTCTCTCTCCTTTGAGGAATACGTCTCGAGAAATCCAAGGCCGCGGTCATTGTTCGGAAAAATAATGCACAGTTTGCACCGGGCGGCGAGAAAATGGATAGAAAAAAAAGCTTTAAACGGCTCGGATCAGATCATCGTTTTAAGCCATTATACTCTTGAAAAGCTATCGAACAGTCACGGGATATCTCCTGAGAAGATTATAATAATTCCGGGCGGGACCGATCTCGCACGCTTCCATCCGGCGGTTGATAAAAGTATTGTCC
>JAUPLM010000033.1 GCA_030836965.1 Thermodesulfobacteriota bacterium
ATACTAAAAAACCCACTATGATGGATAGAAAAGCCCAGTCAAATAAAGATAAAATACTTTGTCTTTATTCCTATCCTATACTTTCAAGGAATAATAATATAGATGCACTTGTGATTCTCGATTTTGACTTTCCGGCTCTCGAAGGGCTGGAAGAAAGACTAAAAAGATCAAACGCCTTTTTAAAAAATCTGATTTTAAGCTCGGTGGACGGTGTTATAGCTGCAGACATGAATGGTAAGATTCTTATTTTCAATGACGCGGCTGCTGAAATAAGCGGATACAAAGTTGAAGAGGCTTTAAATAATCTTAATATCCGTGATGTATATCCAGGCGACGGAGCAAAAGAAATAATGAAGAAACTCCGGAGTGACGACCACGGCGGAAAAGGAAAGCTGAAATCATACATTGTTGATGTACTTGGAAAAAACGGAGACAATATTCCCATCAGCTTAAATGCTGCGATAGTATATGAAGAGGAACAAGAAGTTGCAACAATCGGATTTTTTCACGACATGCGTGAAACCATCAGGATGAAAAAAGAACTTGAAAAGGCTCAGATACAGATTCTCCAGTCGGAAAAAATGGCTTCTCTTGGAAAATTGGCAGCAGGTGTTGCGCACCAGTTGAATAACCCGTTAAGCAGCATCACCCTTTTTACTCAGCTCGTACTTGAAGAATACAAACTTGAAGAAGGAGCCCGCAATGATCTGACCCGTATCTATAAAGAGGCCCAGAGATGCAGGGACACGGTAAAGGAACTTCTCGAGTTTGCGCGGCAAACCCGCCAGGAAATGCGTCCGCACGATATAAACAGCGCTATTTTGCGCACCATGTTCCTGCTTGAAAACCAGACCCTTTTTCATAATATTGAAATTGAAAAGAATCTTTCTCCTTCGCTTCCTGAAGTTTACGGAGACATCCAGCAGCTGAATCATATTTTTATGAACGTAATTTTAAATGCCGCCGATGCAATGGAAGGAAACGGAAAACTATCCCTAAAAAGTTATAAGTCTCCGCAAAGTGATACAGTAATTATTGAAATATCAGATACCGGCCCCGGAATATCACAAAACATACTCCCGCATATATTCGAACCTTTTTTTACCACCAAGGAAGAAGGGAAAGGCACGGGGCTCGGACTTAGCCTTGTATACAGCATGATAGATAGTCACAAGGGAAGAATATATGCAAAGAGCTGGCCGGGCAAGGGAACAACTTTTGTAATTGAACTTCCAGCAGCAAAATTGGATAACGAAGGAACTGCCATTTGAAAAACAAACCCGAAACGGCATATGTTCTTGTTGTTGACGACGAAGAAGGAATAAGGAGCGGAGCGGAGAGAATTCTTAACCGGATGGGGTTAAAAGTGCTCACGGCGGCACGTGGGAATGAAGCTCTTGATATCATGGAAAGAGAGGATGTATCATTAGTTCTTCTTGATCTTAAAATGCCGGGACTGGACGGTATGCAGGTTTTAAAAAGAATCAGAGAAAGCGACCAGAACATCCTGGTTATAATAATCACAGGCTATGCAACCGTTGAAACCGCAATTGAAGCAATGAAACAGGGCGCATATGATTTTATTGCAAAGCCTTTCGAGCCCGACCACCTGAGAATAGTCGTAAATCGTGCAAGAGAAAAGATAAGACTGACGTTTGAGGCGGAAAATCTGGAGCTTGAAAGGAAAAGAACGCTGTCGGACCTTGGAACCGAAAAAAGCCGTGTAAGGACCATAATCGAATCTCTTCCAAACGGAATTGTAGTGACCAATTCATCAGGCCAGGTTGCGCTTATGAATCCTGCTTTTTTAAGACATATCGGATTTGACACTTTATCGTGCATCACGGGTGAACAGATAAGTCATTATGTTAAAGATGACGGGTTTTGCAGACTTGTTATGGAAATATCACAGGGTAGTCATCCTGCAGTCGGAGATGTTCCTACATATGAGTTTTCCCCTGCAGAAGGGAAATTTCTCATGGCAAGAGGAAGACCTGTTCTTGGAGATGAAAATGAATGCCTTGGCGCCGTTATTGCGGTTGAAGATATTACAGCTCTCAAGCTGCTTGACAGGCTCAAATCTGAATTTGTTGCCAAAGTTTCTCATGAATTAAGATCTCCGCTTTCCACGATTCATGAACAGATAGCCCTTGTTTTAAAAGATATGGCAGGAGAAGAATCCAATGATGAAAAACTCATCCTCGCACGCGCAAAAGAAAAAACAGGCGGTCTTATCTCTCTGATTGGAGATCTTCTTGATTTATCCCGTATCGAAGCAGGCGCTGTTTGTCATGAGCCGAAACCGGTTAATATAGATATATTGTTAAAGAACATAGTCGATTTTCTTGGCACCAGAGCAAAAAGCAGGCAGCAAACGTTAACGCTGGAACTTCCCGATTACCCGCTGCCTTCCCTCACAACCGACCCGATGGCTCTTGAAAGCATCTTTGGAAACATTATAACAAATGCGATTAACTATACCCAGAACGGCGGCAAAATAAGTGTAAAGGCCGTGCTCGCTGATAACAAGCTGATTATAAAAGTAAAAGATAACGGGTTTGGAATTGAACAGGCCTATATTGATAAAATATTCGATAAATTTTTCAGAGTAAAAAATGAGAAAACAAGACTGATAACAGGCACAGGCCTTGGACTTCCCATAGTAAAAGGCCTCTTAAAAGATCTTGGAGGTTCAATAGCCGTAGAAAGCACTCCCGGTAGCGGAAGTGTTTTTACAATCTCTATCCCGGTTTAAAAACAATAATCTAAACGCAGGATTTGAATAAAAAGTATATGCCAATGAGTTTGATAACAAAAATCTCATTGAGCGCACAAATTTTGTTTTTCCGAAAGCGCGATACCTGATTGACTATCAAACAATTCGTCAAAGTTAATAAAAAATTAACCTGAACTCCGCTTCGCAATTTCATTCAGCACAAATGTCAGAGGCCGCTCTTCCTCGCATTTTCCAACAAACCTTATCGGGCCGGGTCTTCGGTAATCGTCTTCCCCAGCAACCGCACCAAGCCATTTTTCTCTTAGTTCTTTAACAATCTTGAAGCAGGGTGAATTTACATCAACAATCGTTTTTTCCAAAACAAGATCCAGTTTGCCTTTTCTTTCCTCAATATGCATAAGCGGCGCTATCGGGATACCGATCGGTTCCCATTTTTCAAATTCTTTTTCAAGATTCTTTATTGCCGCCATTTGACCTGTTGCGCCGTTTGCTAAAAGACTGAATGCCGTTAATCCAAGATTATAAGCATAAACACAGTCAAAACCACTCGGATCATTTCCTCTTCCGTCATATCCGTAAAAATGGACCTGTGTTTTGAAACTGGGTATCGATTTTTTAAATATTTTTTCCACTTCTTCCGGAATTTTATCGCTCTCCTGGATGATGTTGTCTCTGACAAGAGCCTGTTTCAGTGTTTTAACTGATGTAATGGTCTCTTTCATAATAAGAAATTCATCACCGTAGTTTTTGAAAAGTACGGGTCCTAACATCTCCGGATTTAGCTTACCCTTTTCAATAGTCTTGCCGTAATAAAGTTTCGATATCCCTGTCTTATAATGGCCTTTTTCTTTAAGAATGTTCAGGTAATCCTTTACAAGCCCCATAAGCACCTTGTCGGTTTCAACCTGGGAAAACTGGAAATTGCCGTGGCTGTCCCTTTCCATTAGCAAGCCTTCCTGAAAAAATGCAGGTATGTCATTAAACAAATCATCATCTCTCGTATTCCAGATTGTAAAAATACCTTCCTCCCGCGAAGCTTTAGCCAGACGCCTAAGATACTCCAGCTTATCCTCAAGGATCGGAAAATTGGTATGGAAATCGGTGTCGTGCGTTGAATTATACTGGGCTATTATGGTATTGAGTTTTATGATAAAAACCTGAATCTCATTTATGAATTCCAGTATCCCTTCCGGAATAACCATCACACCGTAATTCTTCCCGACAGCAGCCCTGCGTACAATGCCGTCACATATGACACGTGACAGATGCCGCAAAGTCATCCCGTAAGCGGTATAATCGGGGGTTCCGTCCTTTTTTGCTTTCTCGATCCTTCTTGAATCTGTATAATTGGCAAGATCTTCACCGATAAGTGTTATATTGGCATGAGTCTGTAAAGCGACTTCAAGGGCAAGATGGCTTGCAACCCTGCCCATTACCCTACAGATATGCCAATATTTAATGTCGGAACTGCAGTCGGTGCATAGATTGCTTATTGAATTTGCGAACGAAAGAGCAGCCGTATGAAATCCGAACGAAATTGCGCATAATACGGTTCCTTTCGAATCTCTTACCTGTATATCACCGTCAATAGTCTTTGGAACTCCGATTATCTGCACGTCATCCTTATACATCTCCTGGGCGAGGAATGCGGCATTCGTATTAGAATCATCACCGCCGATAATTACAAGCGCATCCAGGTTGAGTTTTCTGCAGGTCTCTTTTGAAAGCCGCATTTTTTCTTTAGTATCAATTTTGGCGCGACCCGTTTTTATCATGCCGAATCCGCCAAGATTCCTGTATTTATCGATTACAATATCTGTCAGCTCAACATATTCATTTTCAACTATACCGTCCGGGCCAAGCAAAAAACCGAATACACGGTTTTCCGGGTTTGCTTTCTTTGCAGCATCGTAAAGTCCGGCTATAACATTGTGGCCTCCAGGGGCAGGTCCTCCCGAAAAGACTATTCCGATATTGCGCGGGCTGGAATATTTTTCTCTAAAATGGACGTCGGGTGAACTTATTCCTTCCACAAACTGAACCTTGTTCCAGATAATGTCAGGCAGACTTTTTTTAGCTTCCTTGTGTATTTCAAAAATAAACTCATCAGTATCTTTCAGTTTCGTATACTCATTTAAGAACACTTTGCAAACCGAAGGCTTGTTCTCCCTCCTTGCAACAAGCTCATGATTGACATTACTTATAACTTTTTGAACGATGGGATTTTTTTCAATAAGGTGGGCAATTTTAATTCTATCTTCGCCTTGCATAAGTACCCTCGTAGATAATTGTTGTTATAAATGCGACTGATAAGTTCTACAGGCTGGTTATGCTCACTCATAACTTCCTGTAAATATTAATGTCAAGATTATTTAAAAAACATGCCGGAATGAACAGCATGTTTTTATCCCGGCAACATTCATATTTTTTATCCTGTTTCTCTCGCGTTTTCTGAATTCAACAAATTCAGCAATATTGTTTATAATATACATATAATATTATAGATATTTAAACTTGAAAATGATTTAAAGACTCCTTTACTTTGTAATAATTTTGATATACAAGCACATCCAAAATATGAGGCTTTTGAATTATTAAAATAGCCGGGGCGTTATACGGCTCCCGGTCAGATGTTAAGTAATAGTCTCAATATTTGTTTCCGGCATAATAAATAATACAGGAGCAATACAATGCGGGAAAAGAAAGAAGCGGTTGAAGTAGTCTGTCCGAAATGCAAAAGGACTGAAATCATTTACATACCGAAGGAAGATCTCCCGATATGCCCGGATTGCAAAATTAAA
>JAUPLM010000347.1 GCA_030836965.1 Thermodesulfobacteriota bacterium
CGCCCCGACCACGTTTACCGTGGCAGGCTCTCTGGGAATATTTAACGTGTCTCCTCCGTTAAGCTTTAAATCGGAAGCGGAATTTTTAAAAATATCCACCGGCTGCATTTTCAGAACAACTCTTCCGCTGGCTTTCGCCAGTTTCAATTTGTTGATAAGAGCCTTCTGGGCAGCCAGGAATTGGCCCTGCAGCGCCACTTCATCCTTCGATAACGCGGACTGGGCTTCCTGGGATGAGAACCTCGCGAAATCCTCCTCGAGTCGGTCCAGCATATCGTCAATTCTCTGCTGCTGAACTTTCTTCACCGATTCCCTGGTAAAAACAGCGCCCCGCAGATAGGAATATTCCGTAAAACCGCCCGCCCTTTCGATAAGTTCGGATATTTTCTCCCCTTTCCGTATATTATACCTGCCGGGGAAAAATACTTCTCCCGAAATTTCAACTTCATCTTTCAAGCCCCACCAGTCCGGAATTGATTTAACTGTTATGACATCCAGGGGTTTTAATTTTTTGTTGTGCGCGGGATCGTTGTTAAGAGCAAGCGTTATGTTGAAGGGTTCAACGGAGGTCTCCACCTGCCTGTTTTCGATGATATTCGTTCTTACCAGCTCAGCCTCATCCATGAAAGCGGCTGTTTTTACATTTCCGGCGATCCGGATAAGGTCAGCCGTAGTCATATTTTCAGCATACGGATATTCACCCGGGTTGCTGACCATGCCTTTTATGCTGACAGTATATTTCTCCTTGAAATCCCATTTGTTGTGAACAATTACCCTGTCCTGATCTTCGAGAATCCGGTTGTTTGCAGGATCATCGTTCATGGCTTTTTCGAGATCAGCAGTGATCAGATTGATTTTTGCGGTATCCTTTTCCACCCTGTATATATGGACTATGCCCATATAAGCATCGCGCGTCAGGTTGCCCGCCTTCAGGACAAGGTCTTTTAACCGCGTCCCTTTACTGTCAATAAAATAATCGCCCGGTTTTCTGACCTGCCCTTCTATTGTCGCGTTGATTCTTTCCGTAAACATCGCTTTATTGAAAACATAAACTTCATCCCCCGGTTCGAGAGGTATATTCTGGGAGCTGATATTTTTTACAATGAGATTCCCGAGATCGAAAGGGATAAGCCTGTACTCCATGGCTTCAAGCGGATAACGCTTGATCAGCGCGTAATGATAATATGTATCGACATCGAGAGCCTCCATATCAGGAAGCAGATCAAGGATGCGCATTCCCGGCCTGTGCGCGTATTGTCCCGGATACTTCACGTTGCCGTAGAGAAAAACCGAATTCCTGTTTTTATCAAAAATGGAAAATACTTTTACATGATCCCCGTCTTTAAGAAATACGTCATTATCCTTATTGATCTGATCATAAGGAATGTCCTGAATGATCTGGAAGCGGTTATCCTGATAACGCTGTATCTGCACCCGCTGATTCAAAGCTTTCGGGGCCAGTCCTCCGGCCAGGTTGACGGCGCCCAGCAGGGTCGGCTTGATTAAAAATTCATATATGGCAGGCCTCTTCACATCTCCCGATACCGTAACCATTGTCTTTGCCTGCGGAACAAATATTACATCCTGAGGCATAAGCCTTACATCCTGCGTTGTATCTCCTTTAAGCATAAAGTCATAGAGATCGATCGTGCTTAGAAGCCTTCCGCCCCTTTTCACCTGGATTTCCCTGAGAGATCCGAGCCTGGTCGGCCCTCCTGAAAAGAGTAAAGCGTTCGATACGGTTGCTATCGAACTTACGCTGTAAATACCGGGAGATTTAACTTCACCAAGAACAAAAACCTGTATATTCCTCAGCTTTCCCATTGATACGGAAATGTTAACCCCTGTGATCGACTCAGCTTTTCCGATTACGACAACACTCATCTCTTCAAAAGTAAGCCCTGAAACCTGAATCGGCCCGATCTGCGGAATATTAATCTTTCCTTCCCTGTCAACCTTCAATGAATAGCGGGCGTCGATTCTTCCCCACATAAGCACTTCTATCTCATCACCGGGCCCTACAATATAATCTCTTGAAACAGGAGCATTTGACACAGGTTCAAAAGTATCAGGCGATCCTGAAAAAAGCTTATGCCCGAAAATGTCGAGGTCGGTATCTTTTACCGATCCTGATTTATTATAAAACTCTTCTTCCGATTTTTCCTTATCCTTTACTGCCGCTGTTTTTTTAACAGCCGCGTTTTCATCAGGCGGTTTAAGTCCGCCGCTCTTCTTTTCCGCAGATTTCTGAACCGGTTCATTTGCCTGGGGATATACATTATTCTCTCTGGCAATTTTCAGTAAATATTCAATCTCCTGGGGAGTCAGTTTATTGACTTCGGAAGCGCTGAACATGCCGGAAGGAACGACTGATGCGGCATGAGCATCAAGCAGTAAAGTTCCGGCCGCAAAAAGAGCGATGATATTTACTAAAAGAATTATTTTTATTTTTTTCCCGAATAACAGA
>JAUPLM010000348.1 GCA_030836965.1 Thermodesulfobacteriota bacterium
TTTATACGCCTGACCGAACAGCTCCTCAGTGTTTGCCGCTCTTTTGATAAGACCTTTCATTACAGGAGTACCTTCCATAAGTTCATGTATACCCATGCGTCCTTTGTAGCCGGAGCCTGAACATGTTTCACATCCACCGGTACGATAGAAAATAAGTTCGGATGAATATTGAATACCTGTTGCCTCGAATTTTTCTCTGCCGTAGTCCGAAGCTATTTCATCAAATTCCTCCCGGGAAGGATTGAAAGGCTTTTTACAGTTTGAGCATAATCTTCTCGTGAGTCTCTGGGCAAGTACACCTAGAAAAGCATCGGAGAAGTTCAGCGGGTTAAGCCCCATATCGAGGAGTCTGGTTACTGTTTCGGGTGCGCTGTTGGTATGAAGAGTTGAAAAAACAAGATGTCCGGTTAATGACGCCTCGACACCTATAGAAGCCGTTTCCTTGTCTCTCATTTCTCCTATCATGATGACATCAGGATCGAGGCGCAGGAATCCGCGCATGACCCTTGCAAAGTCAAGGCCGATTCTTGTCTTGACTTCGACCTGCCGCAATCCGGGCTGGGATATTTCAACCGGATCTTCCGCTGTCCATATTTTGATCTCGGGTTTATTGATATGGCCCAGAGCGGAGTGAAGCGTTGTTGTTTTTCCGGAGCCTGTGGGGCCGACAACAAGTATGAGTCCGTAAGGCTGGCTGATGATTTTCTTCAGGATTGCCAGATTGCGCTCATTGAGTCCCATATCATCAAGCTTCATGGCGCCGGCCTTGGCAAGAATCCTTAAGACCGTATCTTCAAATCCGCCTGCGGTCGGCATGGTCGACATGCGCAGCTCGAATACAGGTATCCCTTTTCGTTTCATCTTGATTTTGCCGTCCTGAGGGAGCCGTCTTTCGGCTATATCAAGACCAGCCATAATTTTCAGTCTTGATAGTATAGCCGGAGCCATTGAGTTGGGAACCTGAAGATATTCATGGCAGACCCCGTCCATCCTGAAACGTATCGTGGTTTTTTTGGTTATAGGGGAAGGCTCGATGTGAATATCGGATACTTTTTTCCGGTGAGCGGTTACAAGCACCTGGTCGACCAGCTTTACGACCTGGCTGGATGATTCGTCAACAATATCTTTATCAAGCTCAATCTCTTCTTCGACTTCAAAAGATACGTCAGGTATGAGTTTGTCAAGATTATCAAGCGAGGCTTCCATAGTTTCGGAAGGCTTATTCGCGGAAAAAAAATGTTCTATATATTTTATAATATCTTCTTTAATACCAACGCAAAACAGTATGTTCTGGTTTGACATCAAAGCTTTTATATGGTCCGTTTTTCTCAAATCCTTTGGATCATCGACAAGGATTTCGGTGAAATTTTTCCCCCAGCTCAATGGTACCCATATATAGTGAAGCAGAAAGGACCTTTTCAGCTTGTTGATCAGTTCAACCGGCACAGGCAGTTCAGGATTGAAACTTTTAAACGGGCAATTGTAGAACATCGATAGCGATTTGCCCACATCCTCCTTTTTCAAATTGAAATTTTCAATCATGGCAAGTTCAATGCTTTTGCCTGTTTTTTTCGAAGATTCCAGCGCTTTTTGAAGCTGGGCCTGGGTTATAAGCGACGAATTGAGAAGATGATCAAACTTTGAATAATTTGATAGATTCGAAATAAGAAAATTAAGCTTATTTCCTGCTTCAGCATTTTCAGGATCAAAACTCAAAGCCGACCTGAATAATGATACTGCAGTATCTTTGAGATTTTTTTTCTCCATTTCAGTGCCGAGCCAAAGTTTTATCTGCGAGGCATCCTTGTTCGTTATTTTATTTTTAGCAATTATCCTTTCGGCGTTCTCAACAACAGCAGTATGCGATCCATTCTTAAAAAGAATTGATAGCATTTCCACGACAATCTTAACCGGGTTGTAGCCTTCTTTCGAACAGTCGAATTCCAGCAGTTTTTCATATTCGGCTGCGGCTTCCCTGTGAAGTCCCAGCTCTTTCAGCGCAGATGCGTTGTTGATTATATCTTTAACGCTCCCGCTATCGGACATCGTTTTTTTAATTAAATAAAGATCCCCCTCCGATAAGCTGGGGCCGTTTTTCGCCCTATTGTTCAGGAGTTCTGTTTTCAGCTGGTTTACTCTTTCTCTGACACGGGTCAAATCTGCCGGGTCGATCGGGCCTCCTTCAGTAAGAATCCGGTTGTAAATGCTCAACGCATCGTTGAGCATGCCCATGGAATAATAAGTCTCGGCTTCCTGTATCTTGCTCTTAATTTTTATTCCTTCGGAAGCGGCGAAGCTCATATTACATTTAATCCTTCAATTAAAGAAAACGTATCATGACATAATAGATTTAAAAGAGTAACCGTTGTTGCGTAAAGAACCGTATACCGGGAAATAAGGGTAAAAATTTTAAGGCCGATTTATTAATACAAGCCAGAGAAATGTTTGTAAATATATATTAATGCAGGTTTGGATGCAACCTATATTTTCCCGTTTTCCGTTTGTCCTGTCGCATGATTATCGCAACTCTTAACGATATGCACTTTGACAATTCTGTTCCTGATGCTCTCTTCGCCGTTGACATGGACCGAAAGATAATTTGAGGATATTCCTTTAAGCAGTCCGCTTTTTTCATCTCTTTTCTCTTCAATCAGGACTTCGGCATCCGTCCCCACCGAATTTTGATAAAACGCGGCTTTTTTAGATAATCCGAGTTTGCGCATCTGGTCACATCGGGTCTTTATTGTATTGGAGGGAACCTGTTCAGGAAAGTCGTAGGCCGGGGTTTTTTTACGGGGTGAAAAAGGGAAAACATGGAGATAGCTTACCGGGAGTCCGTCTATTAGAGAATATGTGTTGTGAAAGGCTTCATCTGTTTCGCCCGGGAATCCGGCCAGTATATCCACTCCTATCGCCGCATCCGGTATTGATTCTTTTATTCCGGTTATAAGGTTTTTAAAATATTCGCGGGAGTAAGGTCTGTGCATTTTTTTCAGTACACCGTCGTCGCCGCTTTGAAGAGGGATATGAAAATGGTGGCAGATTTTGTCTGTTTCTGCCGCAAGTTTTATTAACTCCGGGGTAAGTTCATTCGGCTCTATGGAGCTTAAACGCAACCGGTCTATGATGCTGGAGTCGTTTATCAGTTTAAGCAGGGCGGTAAGAGTTGTTTCCTGAGAGTGATCATGCCCGTATTTTCCCAGATGTATTCCTGAAAGCACAACTTCTCTGTACCCTTTTTTCTTCAGGTTATTTACGTTTTCAATCACGGACTGAACCGGCATGCTGCGGCTTCTGCCTCGCGCGTAAGGGACTATGCAGTAAGTGCAGAAAGCGTCACAACCATCCTGGATTTTCAAAAAAGCCCTAGTTCTGGCTCCATGACGGGACGCAGAAGCATGAATGAAA
>JAUPLM010000349.1 GCA_030836965.1 Thermodesulfobacteriota bacterium
GTCCCGGAATAGTAATACCCATGGCCTTAAAGAACGCGGGCATGACACTTTCAGGCATCGATCTTTTTGAAGTAAATGAAGCTTTTGCGTCGCAGGTTTTAACCAACGTGCAAACACTCGGACTGGACAGGGATAAGCTGAATATACACGGGGGAGCGATAGCCTTGGGACATCCGACCGGCATCAGCGGCTGCCGCATACTCGTTACCGGCTATTATGCCTTAAAGAGAATGAACAAGGAATTTCTCTGCGCCGCCATTTGCGGAGGCGGTGGAGTTACTACAGCTATGATTATAAAACGTGAGAACTAATGGCTTTGTAAAAAGTTAAGTTTTTGCCGCTTAGCGGCAGCCTGTTTCAGATGAACTTGCTGGAAGTTTTAATATGCTCTCTCAATGAGCTTTTTGGGGATATTTAAATCACTTCGCTAAATCACAAGAAGGTTTGGGCTGACGCCCTCAAAGCCTTGTGATTTTTAACGCTCAATAATTTAAATATCTATTTCCCAAAAATCTCAAATCCGTTCGCATATAACTTCCGATTAATTCGTCACATTGACAAGTTCGTTAAAAGTCATTCCGCTTAAGTATTATAACTGGTGGTTTAACAGGAAAGGACGATAAAATGCCTGAATTTAAATTTATCAAGTTTGAGATACAGGAAGGTGTCGCGAATATTACATTTGACCGCCCGAAACACAATGTTTTCAACATCGAAATGTTGAACGAACTCAATTCCGTCCTGGAAGGGCTCACGAAAAACGCTGAAATAAAATGCGTTGTATTCCGGGCGCAGGGGCCGAGCTGGTGCGCCGGAGTGGATGTGGGAGATCACAAGCCCGAACTGGTAGACAAGATGATATCCACATTCAACAGGGTATTCGAACTGACAGACAGGATTGAAGTCCCGACAATAGCCGCGGTACAGGGCGCATGCCTCGGCGGCGGAATGGAGGCGGCCATAGCCTGTGACATCGTCATTGCCTCAAAAAAAGCGGTTTTCGGACAGCCTGAGATAAAGCTTGGTTTTTTCCCACCTTATGCCGCCATCCGCCTCCCCCAGCTAGTCGGCCCAGCTAAAGCCATTGAAATCTGCACAACAGGGAAAGTCTATACCGCGGACGATGCCATGATGATGGGTTTTGTATCACGGGTAGTGGAAGATGATAAGTTCCCATCCGAGGTCGATTCCTACGTTAAAGAAATATGCGCTTGCAGTCCTCTCATAATAAGGATCAACAAAAAAGCCGTGAAGCGGAATATCGGAATAGATTTCACCAGAGCCGTAGACAACGTCAGCGATCTTTTTTTGAACAATCTCATGAAGACTGAAGATACGCTCGAAGGAATAAATTCTTTTTACGAGAAAAGAAAACCGGCGTGGAAGAACAGATAGCGGAAAACCTGATCCAAATTTGATGTCATTAGGAGGTACAATGTCCCGGTCAAAAAAAACTATAAGCAAAATCGGAGTTGTCGGCGCAGGCAACATGGGAAGCGGCATAGCCCAGAAGATAGCGCAGGAGGGCATAAATGTCGTAATGCTCGATGTAAAAGAAGAATTCGTGAGCCGCGGTCTTTCGAACATAAAAAAAATTCTTGAGGAAGGAATAGAACGGAAGATATTTACACCCGCGAAGGTTCAGGAAACTCTATCCCGCATAACCGCGACAACCGATCTGAACGCTCTCGCGGATGCCGATATCGTGATAGAGGCGGTTTTTGAAAACAAGGAGGTAAAATCGGAGCTTTTCGGAAAACTCGACAAAATATGTTCTCCTGAAACCATTCTTGCCACAAATACTTCCAGTTTTTTCGTCAGGGAGTTCGCTGAAAAAACAAACCGTCCCGACCGTTTCGTCGGTCTTCATTATTTTTATCATCCCGCAAAAAACCGCCTGCTGGAAGTGATCCCGCATGATAAGACAAGCAGGGAGACGATAGAAAAATCGATACTTGCCGCAAAGCTTCAAGGCAAATCGGCTATTGTGGTAAAAGACGCTCCGGGATTTGCTGTAAACCGTTTCTTTGTTCCGTTTTTAAACGAAGCAGCCCGTATGCTGGAGGAGAATGTCGCGAATATTCCCACGATAGAAGAAGCCGGCAAAAAAGCATTCAGGATAGGCATGGGTCCGTTTGAACTCATGAATGTAACCGGGATACCCATAGCGGTGCACTCATCAAACACTCTCGGAAACGAACTCGGGCCCTTCTATGCCACATCCCTGATTATGAAGTCCCAGATGGATAAAAAGGCGAACTGGGACCTCTCCGGTAAAATTGACGAATCGAAAATTCAGGCTGTTATAGACAGATTCTACGGGGTTTGCCTCGGGGTCTCCGCGGCCCTTGTAGATGAAGGCGTTGCAACAATGGAAGATACGGACAGAGGCGCAAAGATAGGTCTTCGCTGGGCCATGGGTCCTTTTGAAATCATGAATAAGATAGGTATAGATAAAACCCACGCACTTGTCACCGCCATGACGCGGAAATACCCGGACTTTAAAATGCCCGGTATACTTGAAAAGCAGAAAAAGGCCGGAAAACCATTCTCTTTCAGCTATGTTGATCTGGAAGAAAAAGGAGAAATCGCCTATATCACCATCAACAGGCCTGAAGCGATGAACTCCCTTAATGAGGCCGTCTTTGCACAGCTTGACGATCGTTTTTCAAAGGCCGAAAAGAATCCTGCCGTAAAGGCAATAGTTTTCACGGGCGCCGGCAAGGCTTTCGTGGCCGGAGCCGATATCCGTTATTTCGTCGAAAAAATCAAGGCCGGCAGAATTCCTGATATAGTTGATTTTACGCGAAAAGGGCATGAGCTTTTCTTAAGGATCGAAAATTCGAAGAAACTCACGATAGCACTTCTGGATGGATTATCACTGGGCGGCGGAAGCGAACTCGCTCTTTCCTGCCAGGCAATAATAGCAACTCAGGCAGGTTCGATGGCTTTTCCTGAAACCGGAATCGGAATATATCCCGGACTCGGCGGAATGCTTCGCTTTGCAAAGCATGCGGGAACTGAACTTGCCAAGTACTACGTGTTTACCGGCGCTACTGTAAGCGTCAAAGACGCTGTAGAGCTTGGGATTATAACAGTAGTTGCCGAACCGTCTGGTATAGATCAGGCTATTGAGAATCTTATAGCAAAAGGCAGGCCCGACAAATACAAAAAACGCGAAGTCCCGGCTCGTTTCAGGGACACCGCTCTTCTCTGCAGCCCCGGAAACGTTGCGAAGTTGCTATCCGGCAAACAGCCTGAAGGAGTGAACAGCGAGCTTGCCGCGAAAACACTCAAGGTGGTCGGCTTCAAGGCTCCGCTTGCCTTGAAGATTTCAAACGAAATAATCGATCTTCAGGCCGGAAAGCCTGTAGCGGAGGCAATTGAGATAGAGCTTTCACGGTTAAAGGAATCATTCTCCACGGCCGATGCGCTGGAAGGACTCTCCTCGCTCGGGCGCAAGCGGCCTGAGTTTAAGGGTAAATAGCAGTAATTGACTGACAGGGTTAAAATCTTAAACGAAGGCTGGGAGAAACGCGCAACAATCGACGAACCACGGCTTTCGGAACTTGTTAAACTGTACGAAGAGCTCGGCTTTGAAATCCATCTCGCGCCGTTTGACCCGGATGAGGAACCGGGCTGCTCCGAGTGCATGAAAACTTCACCGCAGCGTTACAGAACAATTTATACGCGTAAGCTTTGACGGCTTCGTAAAAAGCCGGAAATAAGACGGCAAAGCTAAACTTCCGCTTAAGGCGGATAGAATGGCTTTTTTTACGAAGCCGTAACTTTATGAAGTTGCAGCAGGGTTAAAAATAAGTTATGTAATATGTTGAGAGGCTCAACACAACAGAGGTGATCTTTAAAACTGCAGGTTATTGAACTTTTAAAAATGAGGCCTTTGAAGAATGCCCAATTTTGCCTGAGTTCAAGGAAGGCTATAAAGACCAAAGTCTCTGGTTTATAGTTTCTGGTTTCTGGTTAAAAGAGAAAAACCAGAGACAACAAACCAGTGACCAGAAACCAAATCTTTATAGTAATCGGGCAAAAGGAGGCGTTATGCAAAGGTCTCAAAAGGAATTGTCATGCATAAACTGTTAATAGATAATCCGGGCAAAAAAATGCTGCTTCTCGGGAATGAAGCCATAACAAGAGGCGCGGTCGAAGCGGGTGTCGCCTTCGCCGCAACATATCCGGGAACCCCGTCCTCCGAAATATCACTCAATCTTTTCAAAATTTCCCAGGAGAGCGACCTTTACTTCGAATACAGCACCAACGAGAAAGTCGCCTTTGAAGTTGCTGCTGCAGCCGCAAATGCGGGAGTCCGCAGCATGTGCATAATGAAACATGTGGGGCTCAATGTCGCTGCCGATGCCCTTATGACTCTGGCATATGTCGGCGTCAAGGGTGGATTTGTAGTGATAACCGCGGACGATCCCTTCATGTTCTCAAGCCAGAATGAACAGGACAACCGGTATTACGGCAA
>JAUPLM010000034.1 GCA_030836965.1 Thermodesulfobacteriota bacterium
GACAAGGCTTGCGAAGGATGTAGGCGCCGGAGCCGCGGCGGCCCTTTATGATCTGATGCTTCGCAACGTGTTAAGCAGCGTGCTTTCGCGGCAATACGACATTGTGATCTATAAGACGCCTGAAAGCGGGAGCGCCTGCTTTGAGAGCATACTCCCCGGAGCCGTTATAAGGGATCAGCCGGAAGGAGATGTCGGAGAGAAAATGTCGGGTGTTTTCAGGGCGGAATTCGCGCGCGGGTACGGAAAAATCTGCCTGATAGGAACTGATTGTCCCGGCATATCATCTTCCGATATTCTGCGAACCTTTGAACTTCTCGGAAAATCCGAACTTGTGCTGGGACCTTCCCGTGACGGGGGATACTACCTTGTCGGCCTGTCGGTTTTTCGCCCGGAATTATTCGCGGGCATTATCTGGGGAACGGACGGGGTTCTTTCAGACACTCTCGGAATTGCCCGCTCCCTCGGCATCGGTTACGGCTTTATCGCTGAAAGGACCGATATCGATGAGGTTGCCGGCCTTGAAAGATACATGTCGGAAAATCCCGGAACCGAGCTCTCATCAGCTTTTGCAAAAATATTACAAAATACGGGAAGAAAAAATGCGGTGTAATGACCGGTATGCTGTTTGCGTCCGTGATTCCCGTTTTATCTCTGAAGAAGGAGTTTGAGGCATGAAATACGACCACCAGATAATCGTGATCGGCGGAGGAAGCGCCGGACTTGTTGTCGCGGCCGGAGCTGCAGGCCTCGGCGCGGATGCAGCTCTTGTGGAGCGTGAAAAAATGGGCGGTGAATGCTTGAACAGCGGATGTGTTCCGTCGAAAGCTTTTCTGCGCTGCGCCCATAAGGCCGCCGAAATCAGAGAATCTGCTGGATTCGGAATCAGGGCGACTATGGACGGGGTCGATATGGAGTCCCTGATGGGAAGAGTGAGCGGCGTGATAGGGGAAATAGAGCCTCATGATTCCGCAGAAAGATTCAGGAGCCTCGGGGTCAATGTAATAAAGGGCGGAGCCCGGATAGTAGATGCTCATCATATAATAGTCGCGGAAAAGGAAATAAGCGCAAAATATATCGTGATAGCGACCGGATCGGAAGCCGTTGTTCCCCCCATAAAGGGGCTTTCGGAAACGCCTTACTACACAAACCGGAATATATTTTCGATAAAAAAACTTCCTGAAAAACTTGTGACGCTTGGCGGCGGGCCCATCGGGCTTGAGCTGGGGCAGGGGTTCTCCCATCTTGGTTCGAAAGTTACGGTCATTGATATGTCGGAACGGCTTTTCCCCAAAGATGAAAGTGAAGCCGGGCTTCTTATGGAAAAGGTGATGCGCGGTGAAGGCATGGAATTTCACCTTAAAGCAAAAATAGTTGAGGTGATTCAAAGCGGCGGTTCCGGGATGGTGAGGATCGAAAAAGAGAAAGAGATTCTCGATATCCCGTTTAATGCCCTGCTTGTCGCGCTGGGAAGGAAGGCCGTGACCGACGGTCTCGGATTGAATGAGGCGGGAATCGCCGTGGACAAAAGGGGCTATATAAAGACTAATGACCGCCAGCAGACAAGCGTGCCCGGAATATACGCATGCGGGGATGTTTGCGGGTCATACCAGTTTACCCATATGGCCGGATACCAGGCCGGAATCGTTCTTCGGAACATCTTATTCAAATTTCCGGCAAAGGTCGATTATTCCGCAGTTCCGTGGGTTACTTACACCCGGCCTGAAGTAGCCCATGCCGGTCATACCGAGGAGAGCGCGAAGGGAAAAGGAGTTTTTGGAGAGAGCTTTCTGTACGATCTTTCCGAAAGCGACAGGGCGAGGACTGAAGGGGATGCTCCAGGGTTTATCAAGATTGTAACCGATAAAAAAGGGCGGATTATCGGGACAACCATCGTCGGGAGAAAAGCGGGCGAAATGATTGCTCTTTCAATTTTGGCAATCGGGCGGAAGCTGAAAGCTACATGCTTTATGAATATGGTATTTCCTTATCCGACGGAGTCTGAAATCTACGGCCTTGCATCAAGAAATATTGCGAAAAAATCTCTCAAACCCTGGATGAAAAAAGTGATCAGGATGATGGTATGATTTGTTATATTTATAAGATATTACATGATATATTTATTGTTCCACATATTCCTGGGGTTAATTTATACGGTCAGCCCCGCGGATAAGGTCGTTAGAAATATTTTCTTGACTTTGGCGCAGTTCTCTAATAGATAAGCAATCCTTTCAAAGACTTTAAAAGACTGATCCCCAGTAGCTCAGTCGGTAGAGCAAGTGGCTGTTAACCACTGGGTCCGCGGTTCGAGTCCGTGCTGGGGAGCCAAAAAATAAAAGCCCGGCCTTTTTTCAAAGGGCCGGGCTTTTTTACCTGGTGCCTTCCATATGTTTTGTTATGTCTATAGCCCAAGTTACGAAAAACCCCGACAATTTATAGTTGAATGTCAAATAAGGATGAGCATGAAAGATGATATTAAAGACAGAGCATCGATTACCGTACAACCTACGCTGATATTTTTTGCCTGTTTGGGGGTTGGGATTCTGCTGGAATATTTATTCCCATTTCATTTTATCAGC
>JAUPLM010000350.1 GCA_030836965.1 Thermodesulfobacteriota bacterium
TCATGACACCAATATATGTGTAAATGAATGTTATGAAAAATATAAGTCTCCATGCACAAGATTCTGCCCCGGGAACGTTTATGAAATTGAAACTGACGAAAAAACAATGCAACGAAGACTCAAGGTGAATTTTTCAAACTGCCTCCACTGCAAAACATGCGATATAAAAGATCCATACAGGAATATTAAGTGGACATGTCCGGAAGGCGGGGAGGGACCGGGATATACGGTAGTATAGAGACATTTGCATACCCCCGATTCGGGCCTGGCAGGGGTAATGGGCTTTGGCATTCCGCAAGAAATTTTTAAGGAAACATATCAACGCCCCCTGATTGTCAACAAAGAGACACAGGCAGGGCCAAAATCATGGCTTCGTGAGCAAAGATCCACTGGGGCTGCCGAGATTTTATGGGAACGAATATACCGCCGTTGGCGGAGTTTTAATTCGCATTCTTGCGGAACGCCAAAGCCCAATACCCTAGCCAAACCTGTATAGGAGATATTCAAAGCTCTCATAGCTTAATATCATACCCCAGGGATAAATAAGGTGAATTTTTCATGCCCAAAAAAACTTCGGATAACAGCGGGCCCGGCTATAAGGCTCCAGCGGTACACAAAATTTTCGAGTTGCTGCGGGTCGTGGCTGAATCGCCCGGGAGGCTTGGACAGACTGAGCTGGTACAGAAATTAGGCTTCAGCAAGAGTACTACTCATGGCCTGATTCACGCTCTGTTGCGGGAGGAGGCTCTTGCCATGGAGCCGAATGGCCGCAGGTTTTATCTGGGTTCAGCGGTTACGGATCTTGCCTTTTCCAACTGGAACTATCTTAAAATGGCTGAAATATCCCAGCCTTTCATCAACGAAATAAGGGGACAAATCGGTGAAACGGTTTTTTTGGGCGGGCTGATCCGCAAGCGCGTCCTTATCATGACTTCCGCCGAGGCGGAAGAGCCGATAAAAATTTCAGCGCCGGCCGGCACCACCATCCCGCTTTTTGCCGGCGCGGCCGGCAAGGTATTTCTATCAGGAATCCGTATTGATCAGGTTAAAGAGATGATCAGAGAAAAGGGACTTCCCCACTACACTTCCCGCACTATTGTCGATGAAGAAGAATATCTGGCCGAACTGGACAGGGTCCGGGCGCAGGGTTACGCTACAGATGACGAAGAGTACATCCCCGGAATAAAGGCGGTAGCCGTCGCTCTGCACAACAGAAAGGGGCCGTCCCTTGCCGTCTGGGTGGTGGGCTTGTCAAATACCATGGGGTCTGCAAAAATTCAGCAGATAATCGATGTGATCCTGAACACAGCAAAAAAACTACGTCCCGCGCTTGAAGATACGCCGTAATTATGAGACCCTTCCCTGCCGCGCGATACACAGAGCGGTTTTTATTCAGCGGAAGGCCGGATGGGATGTTCGGTTACGGTCAGGGCACCAGCCAGATGGCCCGTTTGACGGTTTTGTTGATTACGTAACGCGCCACCTTGCCTATATGATCGGCCTGCCCGGAACCGGATTTTCCTATGACAATGGTTCCCGCATTTAGCTTTTTCGCCTCTTCTACAAGGGCTTTTCCGATGAACCAGCGATTTTCAAAGCTCATGAATTCGATATCATCACGGGTATACCCGGCCTGCTGAAGGATTTTGATAACCTGGGAGTAAAAACCGTCAATGCTTTTCCGGTCGCTGGTTTTTATGAATGTGTCCATATCCCTGTCACTATCCACCGATTCAGCGGGGTAAAAGTCAGAAATTTTGGGTATAACATGCAAAAAGGTTATCTTCTCCAAGTTGCTGCCGGCCTGTACAAAGGAGACATAATCAACCGCGCGCAAGGATCCGGGAGAAGCGTCAATCGCCACAACAATATTACGGGACTGAACCTGATTGTCCACTATCCATATGGGAATCAACTTTGTACGGGTCACTAATTCACTCGTAACGCTTCCGAGCATCATTTCCGTTACATAAGATTTGCCGCGTCGTCCGACCAGAAGGGCGCATACATTCTCCTTTTCGGCATAATCCAGAAGATCCATTGCCACATTTTGCCTTCGCGGTTGAGTGACCTGGTCTATGTCTGCGGATTTTACTCCCAGCCGGATCAGTTTTTCCCCGCACTCAGAGAGCAGTTCAAGCGCGGCAGCATTGTTTTTTTGATGAATCTTTTCCAGCTTCTCTCTCCCGTCGGCTGTTTTTCCGGCTTCATCGGCCAGGTAACCGGAAATGGTCGGCTGAATGTGAATCAGGCTGTAGGAAACATCTTTGAGCGATTGGTAGAGTTCGGCGGCATACATTATGGCATACTTTGCATGTATGGAACCGTCAACTCCGATCAGGATTTTTTTATTCATGAGAACCTCGGCCCTACATGTTTTCAGCGGCAGAGACAGTTCGGTCTCCCAGGATATTGACATAACCGCCCATCTCGTTATCGTACCATCCGTATATCACCGCCTGCGTAACCGGTATATTTATGATCTTCTGCTTAAGAGTTGCTATTATATTCTTCTCTATTCCGGGAACCTTTTCCAGATCAATGGTGACTTCCGCCGTCCGGGTATGCGTCTCATGCCCTTCGATCAGAGCGGCGACGCCCGGCATCCCGATTATATCGCATGAGACATTCTGCTTGTCCGAATATACGAGATATCCTTTCGGATCATCGGCCGCGGACTGTTTATATATGTCGTTTACCATCTCTCTTCTTATAGACTCTCCCGAAAGCTCCTCCTGGAGATTAAGAACCAGTATGATAAGCGAGCCGGTGCTTGTCGGAATCCTCACCGATTCGGCAATAAAGCCTATCTGCTTCATTTCGGGAATCACCAGTCTAAGCGCGTTTGCCGCGCCTGTCGACGTAAGGATGATGTTGTTCATCACACTTCTGTTTTTCCTCAAATCAGTCACTCCCGTTTTGGGAAGCCGGTCAAGAACCTCCTGCGAGCCGGTCACCGCGTGCACTGTAGCCATGGAAGCGGAAAGAATCCTTTTTGAGCCGAAGTAATTTATAAGAGGTTTTATCATATGCGCCAGGCATGTGGTGGTGCATGACGCGCCGGATATTATCTTATGACGTCTCGGATCATAATCGTTTGCATTGATCCCCATAACCGTCGTAACCGAATCCTCCGGCATAGCCTTTCCCTTGTCTCCTATTTTAAAAGGAGCCGAGACTATGACTTTCGCCGCGCCGGCCTCGAGGTGCCCCCTTACCGAGCCGCGGTTATGGTCGGGAGGAAGTGTCGGATCGAGAAACTGGCCGGTCGTTTCGACAACCAGCTTTACACCGAAGTCGCTCCATCCGATTTCAGCCGGGTTTCTGGTAGAAAGCAGAAATCTGATTTTTACCCCGTCGGCAATTATGGTTCCGTTTTTTTCATCTATATCGCTTATGACGGAACAGGCCTTTTGCCCGTATAAAAAGGAATAAAGAGATCCGTACGTCGAATCCCTTTCAAGATACTGCGCTATATCATATATGGATGTCCCTGCTTCACGCCCTATGTTCACGGTGATTTCATCAAAAAATTTCCTCCCTATATGATGCCAGACCGTCAGTTTTCCGATCCTGCCGAAACCGTTTACCCCCAGCCTGAAACCTTTTCCCTTACCCTTAGGATCCATTTCTCTTACCTCCTTTCCATGAGCCGTCACTAAATAAACACGTATTTTTATCAGACTCTTTCCCGTCCATCAAAGCCCCGCATCCCGAAGCCGGAAGCTTCACATGCTGATATCCGGTTTATCTTTTACAGATGCTTACAAATTCTCTTTTATCCCTATCAGGCCCCGGTATACCGAGCCTTCCTGGCCGTCAATGCTTATGTAATCCCCCGATTTAAGAGATACTTTCCCGAAAAGGCTTGCCTTCCTTATCTCATCGCAGACAAGATTGCCGCAACCCACAACGCATGTCTTTCCAAGCCTGTGAGCAACTACAGCAGCATGAGAAGTCAACCCGCCCCTTGCCGTCAGCAGGCCGTCCGCCGCGTGAATTTCCCTTATATCATCCGGGACCGTGTCGTTTCTCAGGAGAATCAGAGGCGTTTCGGGATCTCTTAACCTGAAGCTGTTTATCTCTTCAAGGCTGAAAACGATCCTCCCGCTCATGGCGCCGCCGCTCACACCTATCCCATGCCCTAAAAA
>JAUPLM010000351.1 GCA_030836965.1 Thermodesulfobacteriota bacterium
CCGACACACGCAATCGGTTTTACCGTTTTGCAAGATTAAGATTTAAACTTCGTCAACGGCAGCATTTCCGCTCCCATAAGAGCTGGTCAGCCTCAGTGTATATAAGTCAACGAAGCCGTTATTTCGTCTCTGCCTGTACCTTTATGTTGACAATCATGAGGCGTTGTTATGGTTCGTAACAATTTCTTGCTAAATGGCAAAACCGATTGCGTGTGCCGGCTCCATGATGCCAGTTATGCAAAGCTCTCATAGTGCGAGGGAAAATTTCATATATTTTCATGAAAAGCAAGGAATGAATAGAAAAAAAATGAAGCTTCCGGGAAAAGTAACTCTTATTGAAGTCGGCCCGCGTGACGGATTTCAGCTTGAAAGAAAACTGATTCCGACTGAATTAAAACTTAGTATAATAAACGGTCTTATTGATGCTGGTATCAGGAACATTCAGGTAACGTCATTTGTAAATCCTGACCTGATACCTCAGATGGGAGATGCCGAAGAGCTGATAAAACTTCTGCCTGAAAATAAAGATGTGTTTTTCAGCTCTCTTGTTCTGAATGAAAAGGGGCTGTTGAGAGCCCGTAAAGCAGGGATAAAGCATGTCGAAATATCAGTTTCCGCAAGCGATGCACACAGCAGGAAAAATACCGGCATGTCTCATGAAGCTGCTTTTAAATCGGCCCGAAAAATGATTGAAGAAGCAAAATCATATAATATGCGGGTGCGGGCCGGGATCCAGTGCGCTTTCGGATGCGCTTATGAAGGAAGCATACCTGCCGGCCGTGTTATAGCAATGGCCGGGGAAATTGCCGGATCGGGCGCTGATATGATTGCCGTATCGGATACGACAGGCATGGCAAATCCTCTTTCAGTAAAGGAGCTTTTGGGGGAATTGATGCCGGTCACAAATAACCGTCCCGTTGTTCTTCATCTTCATGATACACGGGGGCTGGGACTCGCGAATGTATTAGCCGGACTAGAAAGTGGGATAACACATTTTGATACGGCCCTGGCCGGCATGGGAGGCTGTCCGTTTGTTCCCGGAGCAGCAGGGAATATTCCGACTGAAGACACCGCGTACATGATGAAATCCATGGGTATCAGTACCGGTATAGATATTGGAAAGGTTGCAGTCTGTTCCCTTGAACTCGAATCTTTTTTCGGGAAAAAGTTTCCAGGGAAAATTCACCGCCTCTATTCCTGCGGCAGGGAAATCAAATTGTAAGTTTTTTACTAAACTCTCAATTTTCGATGGATTCGTAAAAAGTTCAAATATGCTCTCTCAAAAATCTCAAGTCCGTTCGCATATGACTTTTTACGAGAAAATCAATATTTGACTTCCATAAGGAAGAGACCGTGAGCAGGAGCGGTCGCGCAGGCTTTGCCGCGGTCCCTCGATCCGATTATATCCTTAATATCGCCGGGTGATATTTTTCCGAGCCCGGCACAAATAAGAGTGCCGATAATATTTCTTACCATAAATCTTAAGAATCCGTCCGCTTCAATTTCAAAGATTACGAGATCTTCATTCTTATGGATCTCCGCCCTGAAAACTGTTCTTACAGTGCTTTTTCTGGGGCTTCCGGTTCCTTCCATAGCTTTGAAATCATGAGTTCCGGCAATACAGGATGCCGCGGCTTTCATCGCGTCAAGAAGAAGAGGCTTCCTTATATGCCAGGCATAATCCCTTCCAACGGCGGCCGGGCACTTCCTGTTTAATATCCTGTAATTATATACTTTGCTTTTTGCATCATACCTGGAATGAAACTTTTCATGAACATGCGCACATTCTTTAATGACAATATCCTCAGGGAGAAGACTGTTCAAACCATTAAAAAAAGCTTCGGGTTCAAGCCTGGTATCGCAGATAAAGTTCGCAACCTGACCAAGAGCGTGTACGCCCGCATCAGTCCTTCCCGAGCCTGTAAGAGTAACCTTAATTCCGGTCATGGCAAGAAGAGCGTTTTCTATCTCACCCTGTATTGTCCGGCCGTTTTTCTGCTTCTGCCATCCGTTATAAGCAGTGCCGTCATATTCTACAGTAAGCCTGATATTTTTTTTCATCCCTTGTCAATTAATCCCTGATCATGCTTATTACAATCTGTCACAGCGTATATCGGAGATCGTCTCTTCAAAGCCGTCACTCATTGAATCGACAAGACTTTCGATACGATAATCGGCGCCGCACTCCATGCAGCGCATTTTTATGCTTCTTCATGTTTTTCTTAAAGCAAGCTCTTTTCCGCATGAAGGGCATTTAAAATCATGTTTTTCCATAAACTCGGTTGCCTTCCTATTTAAATTTTTCCCATAAATCTCAATTCCGTTCACTTATTATTTCCATCCGGTTCATGAACATTGACGAGTTTGCCGTAAGCAGGATTTCCAGTATTTAACCGTGCAAAGCTTCTATCCTGTCTTAAGGAGTAACCCAGATATAATCGATATGGCTCATATCTGCGACAGTTCCCACGGGAGCAAGAAAAATAATCCTGTATGGAAATCCGTTGCGGGCAAAGGCCCTTCCGGGTATCCCGTATCTTAAAACATGCCCGTTTCCGGCAAGAATCACCATTACGCCGTTCTTTATATTATTGCTTGCGGTCTCGGCCATAATATCCTCCCAGACACACTGGGCGACATAGAAATATTCAAAATCTTCCATGCCTTTTATTTTATGCCGCCTGAAGATATTTTCAACATATTCCCTGTGCAACTTGTCCGATACATCTATTTTCTCAGGAAGATGTTTTTTTTCGTCACCGGACAGGCTTTCAAGTCCGCCTCTTGCGATCTTTGCCGGAATATGAAAAGGAATATTGAGCCCTACAAGTTTTATCTTCTTTTCCTTTATAAATTCAAGAATGCCGCTGTAAAGCTCGTAATCATATTTCCAGTTTGCATACCAGTGGGTTCTGTTTATAAATGACTGCCGGTCCAGGCCTCCTTCGGACCATTTGTCGAGGATAGGCTGGTATGTCCGGTCAAACATCTCCATCCCGACTGTAATAATCTCCGGATTTTTACCGTACAGCTCTCTTATTATTTGAAGCTGTATATCATGATGTGGTTTTGAAGTGTGTGTCTCTCCGATATAAATCATGCGCGATTCTTTCAAATCGGCAATAAGCTCATCAAAAGATACAGGGCCGCCTCTTATAGCGGAAACAATGGTCCCTTCCTTAAACTGCATGTTCATATCTTTTATCATCAATTTTTTCGGCGGCAGCGCGCACCCCCAGCACACAAACAGTATAAAAATAATACAGCACAATCCGCATCTGCGCATAAATATTATGAAGTCATTATCTGTAATTTCATCTTGATTTATCATGACACATAAGCAATTATAATTGATATGATTATAAAACCCATGTTCAGAAAGGCTATCTATCCTTTTTATGATTCCGAGAAAGCCTGCATCATTATCCTTATTATAATGCTGCTTATATTTCTGTTCGGAATCGCCGGCATATCCGCAGCACGTGAAGATGCGCAATATTCCGGTTACATCTGGTTTCCAGCCCTCCTCACAATATTGAGTCTTGCGGTCCTGATCTCAACAACTACCCGGCTCGTAAAGCATTATCGCGAACGTATTTCAAAATAGACAGCTTTGTAAAAAGTCCCTCTGCTTCGTTATGCTTCATCCTTCGTCTTTGCGGCGTACCGATACGTACGCCTCATTCCTCAGGATTCGCAAGCCTTGCATATGGAGCTTTTTACTTTGCTGTCCTGACTATTACTTTTCATAGATGCGAATCATTACGCCGACGGTTTATATAACGGCAGGATGAGTTCAATAAAATGATGCAGTATCCTCGCAGTTACACCCCATATAATGACATCATCAAGCGGGTATAAAAGTTCCATCACATCCGGAATGCGCCCGTTGAATTTTGAGTCAAGATGTATCTTTACAAGATTCTTCAACGGTATCTCAAGCACTCTCGAAATTTCGGCAGGTTCAAATCTGATCACATCCATAGTTTGCCATATGCCTGCAAATACTTTTATATCCTTGCAGTTTATAGTCTGGAAATGTCCCAGAGATCCTATAAGCTCCACATGCTCTTTCCTTATATTGACTTCTTCTTCGAGCTCCCTGTAAGCGGCTTCCAGAGGACTTATATCCTCCTTGTCGATATGTCCACCCGGAAAAGCCACCTGATTGCGCCAGGGGTATCCTTCATTGTCCGTTTTCTGGACCGCGAGAATATTGAGTTCTCCGTCTTTGTCGAACAGAAGCATGAATACGCATGTAGGATCGTATGACAACCCGGCCGGAACACCGGGATTATCGGCATTCATGATAATATTTTTGATAACTGAAAAATCTGTCGCCATTGTAATAACCGCTTTCTGAATTAAGCTTCTTCTCCCGATTTGTTGAAGAAAAGAGTTCAGGTATTTTCCGCCTCGGGCGGAGGTTCCTTATTTTAAAACTTTTCCTCCGGAATTTATGCGGTTCTTTATATAACTGTTAAAGGAGATGCTTTTATAGCTGTCGGTATGTATATACTTCAGTATAATGTGAAACATGCCCGGCGGAATGTACCCCGGACGATTGCTTATAGTTTCTCCCTTTTCCCCTATGAACCAGTTGCCGGGAAGACCTCTGACATTATAGCTGGAAGCAGTCTTCTTTTCCTTGTCAGCATTAACTTTTACGGAAATAAAATTTTTATCGAGAGTTTCAATAACAGATACATCTTTAAACGTTACTTTTTCCATATCTTCGCAATATCCGCACGAATCTGAATAAAAATAGAGAAACACTTTTTTCTTATTCATTTTCCCTGATTCTATTCCTTCCTTATATGAGTGCCATTTTATCTTATCAGAAGAAAAAGCATATCGCGGCAACCAGAAGGATGCGCATAAGAAAATCAGAATAACAAGAGCTGCTGGTTTCATTGTTTTCATTCTACTCGCTTTCTCCCCTGGTCGCAGGAATAACCAATCTTCATCCGGAAACTACATATCGTCACTATTGAGTTTCCAATTCTTAAAATTGGCAATTTTGGGCAAGCTCAA
>JAUPLM010000352.1 GCA_030836965.1 Thermodesulfobacteriota bacterium
AGCCGACCAACCTGATGCTTTTAAAATATTCCGGTTTCCTGGGATCTCTTTCGAAATACTTCCTGAACCGGACAATGAAATTATCCACAGTCCGTGTCGTTACAGCACCTGTATATCCCCATCCTATCTCAAGGAGTTTTCTTCGCGAAAGAGGTTTCCCCCTGTTTGCAATAAAAAGCTTCAACAGCTTCATCTCCTGTTCCGTGAGGGTGACTTTTCCGGTTCCGCAAATAGCCGTGGATTTTTCAAAATCGATTATATTATCACCAAAACGGTATGCACCGGAAAATATTGCTCCCGTTTCCGACCTTACTTCTTTCGATGACCAGGAAGCTCTGACCAGGAGGCGTTCGACTCTTAAGAGAAACTCTTCAAGATTGAAGGGCTTGGAAAGATAATCGTCCACACCGAAGGAAAGGCCCTTTATCCTGTCATGAGCCTCCGCTTTCGCCGACAGAATCAAAACGGGGAGGCGCTCATCCTCAAGCCGGATATGCTGAAGAATTGATAATCCGTCGATTCCCGGGAGCATTATGTCCAGCACTATGAGATGCGGTCTCAATTCTTTCCATTCGTTAAGTCCAGATAGCCCGTCTTTAGCGATCACGACATCATATCCCTGAAGTGAAAGATTCAGCTTAAGACCTTCAGCAATATGAGTATCATCTTCTATAACAAGGATTCGCTTTTTCCCGGAATTTTTCATAAAGAAATTTATCTGTTGAGTTATAACGGCAATATGAGCGTAAAAACCGACCCTTTGCCGCTTCCTTTGCTTTCCGCGACAACTCTTCCCTTATGTATACGCGCTATGTTCTGAACAAGGTGAAGGCCCAGGCCGCTTCCCCTGGCGGTCATATCCTTATACTGACCGACCTGGTAAAATTTTCTGAATATCTTCTTTATCTGCGCCTTTTCAATACCGATTCCGTTGTCTTCAAATTTTATGTGTATACTTTTTTTATTCAGGCTGAAAGTAATATCTATCCTGGGCGGTATGGAATTATTATACTTGACTGCGTTCGTCAGAATGTTCATGAGAAGCATTTCAAAGAGATATCCGTTAATAGGATAATTAATTAACTTTTCTGATGGGTTATGAACATTTATTTCGCATCCCGGGAAAAGATGCCCGTTTGTTTTACAGAAAGATCCGACAACCGCAACAAGGTCGGACTCAACGAAGCTGCCACGGAAGCTTTTGCTCTCAATCCTTGCAAGGTCAAGTATACGCCCGATATTTTCAGAAAGTCCGGTAACATCCTGTATCATATATCCGATATATTTGAGCTGTTCCGCACGTGAAAGCTCGTGTTTTGAAAGAGTCTCAAGGAAAAGCTTCAAAGAAGTTACAGGGGTTTTCAGTTCATGTGTAAAATTATTAATAAAATTCTGCTGAAGCCGGTATAGCTGATAAGTTTTAAGATTATAGACGAATATGGTAAATATCCCGAGGAGAATAATTCCTACAAGCAGGGACAAAACCAGGATAACGACCCAGGTGCGTGATTCAAGAACAACCGACGGCTCAAGGTTAAACCGGGCAACAACAGCCTCAAGCCCTGTGCTGACCTCCATATACCAGTAAATGAACAGGAAAAGCGACGCGGCCAGAGCCAGAACTGAAAAAATAAAAACAATAATCGGATAAAACCATTTTGATTGATCCATAATATAGCATGTTACTACAACACCTTACCTTTTATGTCAACGTCCGAATATTTCTCTTTTTGAACTCCCTTCGCTTTTGTAAAACTTTTGTAAAATATCAGATTGGTGTTTTATTTCCTGCCTGTTTTCATTATCCTTAATACAAATTATTATGGCTTATTGAGGGATAAAATGAAAAACATTTTACTTGTATATCCGGAAGTTCCGGGCAATACATACTGGAGCTTCAAGCACGCACTTAAATTCGTGCATAAAAAAAGCTCCATGCCTCCGTTAGGACTCATTACTATAGCATCTATTATACCTGAAAAATATAATCTCAGACTTATCGATATGAATACCGGGCAGCTCAAAGAAAAGGATATTCTGTGGGCTGATGCCGTATTTATATCTGCAATGATAATCCAGAAAGAATCTTTTTTAAAAACCGTTTCGGCCTGCAAGAGCTTTCATGTCCCTGTTGTTGCAGGCGGCCCTTATCCGACATCGAGTTATAATGAGATAGAAGGAGTAGATCACTTCGTTCTTGGAGAGGTCGAAGATACCCTGAAAATATTCCTGGCCGATTATGAGAACGGATGCGCAAAAAAAATTTATTTGCCCGGCAGCCGGCCTGACCTTTCGAATTCCGCAACACCAAGGTTTGATCTTCTTGACATGAAAGCATACTCATCTATGTCAATACAGTATTCCAGGGGATGCCCTTTCAGGTGTGAATTCTGCGATATATGGAAATCATACGGAAATACGCCGAGGTTAAAACCGGCAAATAATATAACGCTTGAACTCGATTCATTATATGATCTTGGATGGCAGGGCCCGGTTTTTATTGTTGATGATAATTTTATCGGAAATAAAAAACGGGTTAAGAATGAACTGCTTCCTGTACTTATCGAATGGCAGAAAAAGCACGGACACGTTTTCAGGTTTTTCACGGAGGCCAGTATAAATATTGCGGATGATGAAGAGCTTATGAGGCAGATGAAAGATGCCGGCTTTAATGAAGTCTTCATAGGGATCGAAACGCCTTCACGGGAATCCTTGAAGGAAACCGGAAAATTTCAAAACCTTAAAAGTAATTTGCATGAAGCGGTACTTAAAATACAGCGGCACGGGATGGAGGTCATGGCTGGTTTTATTGTCGGATTTGACAGCGACAGAGAAGACATTTTCGACCGGCAGATCTCTTTTGTGCAGAAAGCGGGAATTCCCAAGGCCATGGTTGGTCTTCTTATTGCGCTGCCAAATACTGCTCTTTTTTCAAGATTAAAAAAGGAAGGCAGAATATTATGTGAACCGATCGGGAACAACACGCACGGGATGAGCACCAATTTTATCACCAAAATGGATATTATAAAATTAAAAGAGGGTTACAAGAAGGTTTTGAATAATATTTACGACTCAAACCTGAAAAATTACTTTACCCGCTGCAACGTACTCCTTGACAATCTGGGGAATACGGCCTTTTTTCAAAGACAGGTCCGTTTTCCGGAAATAAGAATATTTATTGAATCATTGTTCCGGCAGCTCTTCACGCGGTATGGTTTTCAATATCTGAAATTTCTTACAAGAAATTTCATAAAGCACAGGGATATATTTGCCGAGACTATCCGGTTCGGCATTGTTGGGCATCATTTCCACGTAATAACCAGGGAAATGCTCAAAATGGACAGAATATATTCTTCTCTTGAAACATGTTACTGCAATTTTCGGGAGCAGATTAAAAGGTATCAGGAAACAGTAAAAGTAAATTCCAGAGAGACCATGATCAGAGCAACTTCGCTATTAAATCAAAGCAGGCAAACTTTTGAAAAATTGAAGAAACAAGCAGGCAAAATTGATGCAGACTTCCGCAGCGAGATAATTATCAGGTTCACCGAGGTTTCAAAAAAGACGGAAGAACTGTTTGAAGAATTTGAACGCTCATGTCCGGCAATTTCATTAAAAGTCCGGAGAAACTCTCTTCCCTGAAGCAGGATAGGAAAGGAAAACAATCATGTTCAGTTTTTTACCCGGATATCTCCGCGGAGTATTATCGGTGCTGATTTATGCGGTCAATACAATTTTCTGGACAACGTTCCTTTTTATAGCCGCGTTTTTAAAACTGATAATGCCGTTTGGTAAAAAGCATTATAACAGGCTCCTTAACTGGATTGCCGACAAGTGGATACTGGTCAACACAATCAACCAGAAACTCATGAATAATATCCGATGGGATGTTCAAGGTCTTGAAAACCTCAGGCCTGACGGATGGTACCTGGTCGTGGCCAACCACCAGTCATGGACCGATATCCTCGTTCTGCAGAGAGTCTTTCACAGAAAAATTCCTTTTCTTAAATTTTTTTTAAAGAAAGAACTGATCTGGGTGCCGTTTTTAGGGCTTGCATGGTGGGCGCTCGACTTTCCTTTCATGAAGAGATATTCTAAAGCCTTTCTTGATAAGTATCCGCACCTGAAAGGAAAGGACATAGAGATTACAAAAAAGGCCTGTGAAAAATTCAAGACAATACCTGTATCGGTAATGAATTTTGTTGAAGGAACCCGGTTTACCGCTGAAAAACACCGGAGGCAGAAATCTCCGTACGCCAACCTGCTTAATCCCAAAGCCGGGGGAGTAGCCTTTGTTCTTTCCGCCATGGGAGAACAGTTGCATAAGATAGTGAATGTGACTATCGTATACCCGAATGGAGCAAAGAGCTTCTGGGATTTCCTGTGCGGAAAAATCGGGGAAATAAAAGTAATGGTTCATACGCTACCGGTTAACGGAGAAATTATCGGCGACTATGTCAATAACGCGGAATTCAGGGAGAATTTCCAGAAATGGATCAATTCAGTCTGGGAACAAAAAGATATGCAAATTGATTCAATACTCAAATCATAATACTTGGATAATCATACAACTGGATTAAGAGCAGGAAATTTTTACCTTCGGTATTTTTTGTATCCCGCGAAAACCCAGATTAATCCCCATCCGAGGAATACCGGTCCTGCGCCGATGTAACAGAAAGTAATCAGATTTTTATTCCATGGCTCTAAATAAAATGCGGCGGCGATAATCCACAAAACGGAAAGGAATATTGCAAGGCGCATGCGTCCGTGAACCGCATGTGTTTTCTTTGCCGGTTTGACAAATGTTACCTCCTGCCTTTTATTGGCTCTCATTCTTGGTATAAAAAATATTGCAAACGCTATCAACGCTATAACAACTATCTCATTTATTCCCGAACCCATCTTCCTCCAAGTTGTATATATCTGCTGGCAGAAAAAACATATTATCCGGCAATGAAAATTGCGCTACTTTTAATCATCCGCCTTCTATCACAAACAAATAATATGGGCAAGTTGCCCGGCAAAAATATAGACTTTGCATAGCACATGGTATAGGCAACGGTGAGTTATTCAATCCTCCCGGCCCGGGATAGACAGTTTTGACTTGACCGGACCGCATTTGGTGCTATTTATGATTACATGAAATTCATCAAAAGAATTTTATTCTGGTCGTCATTTTTCACAGGATTATTAATAATTCTCTTATTAACCCTTTACCTTTTACTTCCAAAATTTATAAACGAAGCATATCTTAAAGCCGAAATAGCCCGCTACATATCGGAAAAAACAGGATTTACAATCGGCGTCCGGAATGTAGACCTGATGTTCTTTCCACGGCTGCATGCGCAAATTCATAACACAAGCCTGTTTGTCCCGGAGAAATTTGCCGTAAACATCAATTTAATAAGAGCATATCCCGAAGTCCTGCCCTTATTTAAAGGAGAGGTGACGATAAAAAGGCTTTATCTCGACGCTCCCCGCATAAAAATATTCTTGCCGGATCAGTTACCTGAAGAGACTGATTTATTTAAAGATATTACTTTTCAGGAGATTGAAAAAAAACTCGCTTTTTTTTTCAATAACAAATTCATAATAGATACGGATCTATCCGTTCAGATCAGAAGCGCAGCATTAGATCTTTATATCGGGAACCGACGTTCTTTCGTATTCGACGGGATATATTTCCGTTTAAAGTTAAAGCCGGGCCAGATTAAAATAGCATTGACCGGCAAATCGAATATATTTGATAAAATATCGATCAACGGGAATTATCTCCCCGGCAGTTCGGCCGGCGAAGGGCGTATCGAATTGCTGAAGTTAAACCCCGGACCTCTTTTCGATTATTTTTCCCCAGGTTCCGTTTTAAAGCTCAATGATTCGCACGTAAATATCAAAGCAAATTTCAGCAAGGATGGATTTCTGAAGTTTTCATCAAAATTCGAAGGAGAACTCCCTCTACTTTCATTTCAGAGAAATGCCGAGAATTTTATTATCAACGGAAGATCATTCTCCGGCAATATAAACGCGGATAAAGATAAAACCATCATAACCATAAATAAGCTTGATCTGATTAACCCGGAACTGACTCTTGACGGAAATTATTTCACGAGCAAATCCCTTTCCCTTGTTAAGATTGATCTGGACGGAACAAACGTCGATATCAATACAACCAGGAAGGCAGCCCTTTTCCTTGAAGGAAATTCCGGCACAGCTAAAGATATTTTTGATATCATAAAAGACGGGAAAGTACCGTTCATCAATATAACCGCCAGAGCTCAGTCAGTTTCAGAGCTGGGGAATATCGAAAATATTTCGATCAAGGGAAGCATTTTTGACGGGAAGATCACTGTCCCTGAGCCTGCCCTTGAGCTTGAAAGCGTCAAAGGTGATGTTAAGGTTTCTCTCGGTATCCTTGAAGGAAGCAACCTTGAAGGCCGTCTCGGGAATTCTACTGCAAACAGTGGTGTACTGAAACTTGGCCTGTCGGATAACAGCGACCTCTTCTATCTGGACACATACATCAATGCCGATCTTTCACGGCTGCCTCCCGTTCTTGAGCAGGTTGTGGAAGATAAGATTTTTTTGCATGAGCTTTCCTTAATCAAAAAGTGCGAAGGCCGGGCAGACGGGCGATTAACTATAAATGACAGCGGAGGCTCAACTGAAGTCAAAGTGGATGTTTCCGGTTTCAATCTTATGGCAATCTACGAAAGATTCCCGTCCCCGGTTGCTATAAGCGGCGAGAAATTTTTTCTTGACGATTCTATGATTTATTTCAAACTTGCAAGCGCGGCCTGCGGTAAATCTTCAATCTCCAATCTGTCGGCGGGATTCAGGCATGACATTGATAACTCTTTTAAAATTCTATCCGAAAAATCGAGATTCCACCTAAAAGAAATTAATCCTTTCATTCTCTCCTTTCAAGACGCCAAAAACGCTTTAAAAAACATATCATTTCCAAAGGGAGCTGTAAATCTGAATAATCTTGAGATAAACGGCCCCCTTTTCGACCCTCAGGCATGGAGTTTCAATACTTCAGGTAAAATCGAAAATCTGATTATAGATTATGATGATCTTTTCAGTGAGCCTTTTACAATAACCAGACTGATATTCAAAACCCCGGAAAAAATCCCTCTGAAAACATCCGGAGGAACCAGGGTGGTAATAGAGGAATGCAAAATAGCATCCGGAAAAAACAATATAGCCTTTAACGGAAATGCTGTTTTATCAAAGGAGAAATTACAACTTGATGTTAATGCTACGGCCGATTTTCTGGAATGGTCAAGCATAGAGGAATTTGCAGATAACAAATTATTTCAAACCGGTGAGGCAAAAAAGAGTTCCCCGGATTCCTTTCTATCGGGAATAATAAAAGCTAAAGTAAAATATTTAAAATACGGGGATCTGACATTGAGCCCTGTTCATGCAGATATAACTCTTGGCGCCGGAAATATTTCCATTGCCCTGATCGACGCTGATCTTTGCGGGATTTCGCTTACCGGAATCATCGAGACATCCCGGAATAAATTTGATTTCAGAGTATTTCCCTTTGCGCGTGATGAAAAACTCGATTCTTCCATCAATTGCTTTTTTAACAAGCGACAGGTGGCAACCGGTATTTTCAGTTTGGACGGTGAGCTATTTACAAAGGATAAAGGACCCAAAATCACAGGATTGCTTAACGGAACTTTTGATTTCAAAGCAAAGGAAGGAAGGATATATCAACTCGGATTTTTATCGAAAATATTTGCACTCCTGAATTTAACCGAAATTTTCAGGGGCAAGATGCCTGACCTTGTCGGGGAAGGCTTTGCCTATAACACAATAACCGCATCAGGAAAACTGGAAAAAGGAAATTTCGTTATAACCGGATTTGTTATCGACGGCGCTTCGATGGCAATAGTCTGTACCGGTAATATCGATCTTGACAGAGATAACGCCGACCTTGTTGTTCTGGTTTCCCCGTTTAAAACCGTTGATCTTATTATTAAATACATTCCTCTAGTCAACCGGATTCTGGACGGCAACATAATGACCATTCCATTCAGAGTGACAGGAAAGCTGGATGATCCTGAAGTTACACCTCTTTCACCGACAGCAGTTGGTTCGAGGTTGCTGCAAATGCTGCAAAGGACAATCGAGCTTCCGATCAAAATAATGCAGCCCCTCTCACCGGATTGAATCTCCCGGCCGCAAGCAGCCGAACATACAGCTCTGCATGACATCTGATTCGTGAGCCGTGACAGGCAATCGGTTTTGCCGTTTTGCAAGAAATTGTTATGAAACATGACAACGCCTCCTGATTGTCAACAAAAAGATACAGGCAGAGAAGAAATAACAGCGTAGTGGGTATATATACACTGGGGCTTTACAGGTA
>JAUPLM010000353.1 GCA_030836965.1 Thermodesulfobacteriota bacterium
GATAATTTCAACCACAGGAATACATTGAGTATTTCGAGGATTGAAATTTGAGCCTGACGCCGTAATCGGGCAAAAGAGGGCGTTATACAAAGGTCTCAGACATAAAACTCCTGCTGTCAAATCCGACATAGATGGATCAAGCGGCGCTGAGCTTCAATTTCTGCTGATTCATTCAGAATATCGCGAGTGTAAAATCAGTTACTATCATACGATAACCGGATATCCCGGCAAAAAGAAGGTATGAAAACATGCATAAGAGGGTAAGCCTTCTCTGAATCAAAGGCAGCCTATGGGATAAACTGCCTATCTTTCCGAAAGACTCCAGAACACCAACCCCAAGCCCGGATACAGCCCCTGTAAGAAGTGCGGCATATAAAATATAGCCAATATATCCATATTCTTTCTGCAGTATGCAAAAAGGACAGTGATGAGTAGGCAACTCATAAAAATAGAGAGAGATAAAAGATATCAGAGAGATACAGGACGAGATAAAAAAGATACCACCTGCAAAAGAGAACGGAAGAGCCGCCTTTTTCTTAACCAGATATATGACTCCCAGAGAAAATGTAACTGCAAAACTTGCGTAAAATCCGGCCATGCTGGCTTTTACCGGTAATCCCGCGATATCCGAACCGACTCTGCCGCTATCGGAACCGAAAAGGCTTCCGCAGCATGATGTGATCACATCCGCTTTCATATTGATGAAGTACAGCAATTGAACAACTGATTCGGATAATATCAGCGGCATCAGCAAAATAAGCATTACATATTTTTTTTTGATAAGAGGATAATCGTAAGCCTGGTTGTCGGCATAATTTACTATCAGCCAGAGCCCGGCCAGAATGCAATTGAGTATCTTCAAAAGAAAGGCGGGATAACCGTATGGATCGACGTTAAGGGAGCCCGCGGCGCACATGGCTCCGACAAACATGTTATGAAGACTGTCCGCGGTGTAGACATAAAGAAATAAAGAGGCGATCTGGAAAAAGAGCATGTAGGAGATTACCGTCGATATGAGGTATGTCCTTCTTTCCAGGGCCAGCTGGACTTCGCTGCCGCTTCTCATATCCCATCGCCTTATGATCGTGATCCCGAACCAGGAACAATAAAGAATCATTCCGGAGATTACCAGAGAAACGAGAAGCAGGGTTATTATGGCAGGGTGAAGGATCATGTCCCGCTACCGTAAAGCATGCCGTCTCTTACATTAATTATCCGGTCGATCATGCCGGCTTCAAAAACAAGAGGATCATGGCTGGCGATGATTATGGTTTTTCCCTGATTTTTAAGTCCGGAAATTATCTCCATGAATTCTACGGATAATTTGCTGTCCAGATGCGCTGTAGGCTCGTCTGCGATAATTACGGGAGGGTCATTCATAAGCGCCCTGGCGATTGCCACCCGCTGCGCCTCTCCTCCGGAAAGCCACTCCACCTTAGCCGACGCCCTGGCCCCGAGACCGAAGGTATCAATAAGGGCGTGCGCCCTCTCCGTGACAAAACCATGTTTCCGGCCAAGCGGATAAGAGGGAAGCATTATGTTCTCAAGGACGGTAATCCCCTTAATCAGGTTGAATTGCTGGAATATGAAACCGAACAGGCGTCTTCTTATCTCCGTCAGAAATCTTTCGGGCAGGCTCGTTACCTCCAGTCTGTTTGTCTCTCCGTTATCCCTCAGTATGCCGTTTATTAAAGGAAGGTTGTCCATAAGTTCAATACGGCCTGACGTAGGCCGCGTCATGCAGCCTATGAGGCTTAAAAGAGTTGTCTTGCCTGAACCGCTGGGTCCCTTGAATACCGTTACCCGGTTTGCTTCGATTGTGAGCGTGACTCCGCTTACCGCGATATATTCATTGGGTTTGGCAAGGTTGAATCCCTTTCGTACGTCAAGCAGCCTTATCATTTCTATAACCTCATTACCGAATCGGGATCTATTATCGCGGACCGCCAGGAAGGAACCACTGTCGCTGCTGTATAAGGCACGACCGTCAGAAGAAAGAGAACCACTACCTGGTAAGGATCTATATAGGGAGTTATCCTGAAATCCGGATAAATCACGGACCAGCCTTTCAGGGCCGGCGCGAAGAGAAAGGCCGATGTAAAAAATACATGTCCGTATGCCAGCAGCAATCCGGTACAGAACGAAAAGAAGGAGATTATCGCCCCTTCATATGTTTTTACCGCGATAACATCGGATGTTTCCCATCCGATTGCTTTTAAAATGCCTATTTCCCGCCTTTCCTCAGCGCTGAGCCCCGAGGCCTTCTCCCATGCAAAGATAACAAATGAGAGCATCGCCATTGAAATAAGCACGATCAGGATTCCGCCGCGCCAGTCGAAAACCGAGTCATAAGTCCGTATCATCTCATCCCGGATTACAGGCCTCGTGTCCGGGAGAAGTTCCGATATTTTATTCGCGATAGTAATCAACTCCTTTTGATTTCTGACGGTGGCGACTATATCGGTTGCCGCAGCCGGAGACAGCCCGAAGAAATCCCTGAAGTCTTCTTCCGATATCAGCATTAAGTCCGCGGAAACAAGTTCAGATTCGGATGAGAGAATATCATCGACTTCAAAGTTATGGTTAATGCCGTTATATCCCCGGAAGGAGAGGATATCTTCCCGGTATAACATCCTGTTTCTCGCTATCCCGTTGCCGATAACGATCTTACCCCGCGCAGGCGGATTATTCCGGGGAACCATAAGCGTATAGTTCGACCCTGCTGCCGGATCATAATAGTAGCCCCAGAGCCTGTAATCTGCGGATATGACTCCCCGGATATTTTTGATCCTCTCCAGGTAATCCAGTGGAACAGGTTCATATCTTCCGCACAGAAGCCGCTGAATTACCATTTCGGGCGCCTCTTTGAGTATAAGCGAGGCTTCCCGTTTCATCGCCTGGGTAAAAAACATGGCTGATCCAAGCACGAATACCACGAGTGAATATACGAGAAACAGGCTGATGTTTTTAGCCTTTCTTCTCATCAGCGAGGAGAGGGTAAAATCCAGAATACTCCTTTGTTTCTCAATCAAGTTTGACATTGATTCTCCGGATACCCGCTGGAGGGCCGGTAACGGAACCGGCCGGAAAATGTTCAAGAGAGGATGGGTGATCCTGAAAGGCCGAATGCAGATCCGCCTGGGAGAGATTGCGGGTATAACGAGCCTCCGTGAACAAACATAAATCGGTAAGTTCCAGATTCTTTACCAGCCCGGCCATGTGCTCTGTCCCTGCATTACCGGTCCGCCGCTGAATTGAAGCGTGAATGAACATTACGCCGAGGAGCAGCAAGCACACGCCGAAAAGCGCCATGCAGATATTTGATTTCCTGGCTGAATCAGGGATCATTTTATGGTTATCCATGCCCATCCTCTGAAGGAAAATTTCTTCAATCAAGGGTTTTTATGATCTCCCTGGTGATTTCAGGGAATTTTAATATTCTCTTTCCCTTGTGATCGGTTATAAACTCTCTTGCATCCGCTTCTTTCGCAAGAGGGATGAGTTCGAGGCCCATCGGACCGTAAACATCACTCCCCTCGACGAACCATGCCGAATGAGCGTCTATCCAGGAGAGCCTGTAATAATCTTTTACCGCGATGCTCACGATATCCTCTTTTTTATTCCTGGAATCGTACCGCTTCATATCAAAAAGATATTTGAACATATCTTTGGCTCCGTCGAAATACTGGCGGGAGCCGTTTTTGAAGACTATTACGGTGGTCCAGTCCGGATACTTCTTCACGAACATGCCGCATACAGGGCATTTGTCTTTATCGGAAGGTTCGGGTATCTTAATCTCCGCCGCCTCTGAAATGAAAGCCATCAGTAAAAACAAGGCGAGGCAAACAGCCGGAAGTATTTTAAAACGCGTCCTGAATATCATTTCTTCACCTGCCTTTCCAGTTCCCCTGGACTCTCAAGCCTTTTAGTCTTAACCTTTCCGGCTTGTTCTATTATTGATGCTTACTTTTTCTCCTTCATCATTTTCATTTTCATCATTTTCCTTTTTTCGCGGATCATCTTCGTATCATTGCTCAGATCCTTATATGCGGCTTCAAGAGCTTGTTCGAATCCAGCGATTGTGCCGCCGTTTTCCTTCTGGAACTTTTCCGCGTCAGCCTTGTCGGCAAAAGCCCACTTGGCATTTTTTGTCATTACGCCCGGTTTCCCTCCGCCTATGACCCAGCTTGCTTTTTCCGCAGATCGGAAGAGC
>JAUPLM010000354.1 GCA_030836965.1 Thermodesulfobacteriota bacterium
AATACGCCCATCCTGTATTCACACTGATATGGCTTTTCAGTAACACCCTTTTTGGGAACAGAATCTATCTCAATTCTGTTTGAATCAATATTCTTGGCAATAATAACCGATGCCCGGCTCAAGTGCGGGTAGAGTTTCCCGATAACTGAATATGCAATTCTCGTATTTATAAATCCGAGGAGTAGCTGAGTTACAGCACCGGATGCTTTGGCAAAAGGTGCATATCGTCCCGCTTCACGGGAAATCTCTTCATTCCCGGTTTTTGCCACGATGACTTCATGAAAAAGGTCGCTCTGCTCCTGAGTGAACCAGTAACCACCGTCTTCCACCTGATGAGGGCTTATACCTGCATCCCTTAGAATTGATTCGGGGTCTGTATCCGGACAGAATTTATTCAGATACTCAACGTAATTTTTTATAATTCTGCTGTTATATAACGGAGTATTTTCCACTTTCTCTCTATCCGGCGATTCCGCCGCTATTCATATTTAACCCTGAATTTTCCCTGAACATAGTCCATGAATTGACCAGAGTAACGTGTATCTTTTATCCATAGCTGGTAATGTTTTTTACAAGAAATCCCGGATGATTCAATATATGCTGCAGGATAAACCAGAAGTGTTATATTATCCAGGTTATAAACAGTTCCAAGTTTTGTTGCTGCAATAAAAAGAAGCTCCGGAGAAAACCAATTGGAATCGATGACCAGAACCTTGATGCAATTTAAAAGATCCGACATATTTATTGCCAGATCCGACTGCTCAACGATAAAAACCGCCTTTAAATTATCCTTGTGTATCAGTGAAAATATCTGCCAGCTTCTTAACAGACCCAAACGTTCGTAAATTTTTTCCAGAGACTCGTCACTTGAATTGCCGCTTCCGGTATTCAATATTTTCATCAGAAGGCCACCCGAATTATGCCGATAAAACTGTTCCAGCTCCCATAAATCAACCGGTGTGCTCTTTCTGATAAACGTTTCATCCGGAAAATCCTTCTCTGACGATATGGCAGGCAATTTAAGATATGCAAAAAGATCGAGTGAACAGGCACCTGGATTATCAAGTTCTCTAGCAAATCCTCCGAAGACACGGTCCGGAAATTTATTTTCAGGCCGGAAATAACAGATTACATAATCCGTTTTTGCCGAAGCCAACTGGTATATGCCGTTTAAAAAAATCATCATCTGTTTTAACACGACAAATCCGGGAAGCGTTTTTTCAAAAGGCATCGCAGCGTGATGATGAATCAGCCAGCTTCTTTCATACGCTCTTATCGTTGAAATATGACCGTATATGCGGCCGTTTTTTTCATAGGTGATATGCCCGGCAATCTCGGGATTATCCTGATAAAGTTTCCTGTATGTTTGTTTAAATTTCTCGCGATAAGCCTGGCACAAAGCGTATTTAGCGGGATAGACGAATCCGGTCTTGAAAAAAAATCCCCAGAGCGAATCCATATCGATCTCTGTAGAGACTGAAATATGGATATCAGAATTGATACCTATAATGTGATTTATGCGGCTGTATGATTGAATATCCATATCCAGAATAGCAATGCCGTACTTGATATATTTATCCCCTTCCTGCCTGTAGATAACCTGAACCGAACAGGTTGCAATAGATACACCAGCAAGAAGTATTGAAAGATCTGAAATCATCATGCCCGGCATCAATACATCATCATCAGCTTCGTCCCTGATAGAAAAACCTGAAGTTGAAATATCGAAAATATCCCTCCGGATCTTTTTCCTGATTAAAGGATGCTCAAACATTGCCGCCATCGGTGGATTTATATGCTTACGGGGATTACGTATTTTTTTTGTCTGAAACCGGCTGATATGATCGCTTTTAACAGCAAAGACGATTTCTTTCGGAACATTATATTCTTCCAGCAGTCGTATGCACCGGCAGAACCCGGAATAAACTATCTTCCCGCTGAAATAGAGGCGCACGGACACCTGAGTCTCGGGATTGAACCAGCTGTTGTGCTTAAATGCGTCCGAGTTCGCTCTTATACGGAATGCCACAGGGCTGAAATCCACCAGTTCCCCGGATGCCGCGAAATCACCTTGCATAATTTCGGCTGAAATATTCCGGCAGGCATATCGATTTACTTTACGGGTGTTTAATTCATAACTCAGCTCGTGTAATTGAATTGTGAAGCCGGTCTTATTGCAGGTAATTTCTCCGATTGGAGCAGCTATAAAGGATTGATTGCTCTTGATTACCAGATGAATTGGTTTATATGATTCAAGTTTGCACAGATCATAAGATGCGTCCAGTCTGAGAGTAAGTTGATCATCAATGCAAGGTTCCGGATGAGCGCAGGCTAGCAGTTTGTCCTCATAAAGCGGATGCTGCATGAGTACAAAAAGATGACCGCCTGTGAAATGAATATGATTGATTATATTGGTGAGATCAGTCTTATCAATTGTTTTTGACGATCCGAGTGATTCGAACAGCGCTTCATGATGAAAAAACCGGGGAGGAGTATGAAGTTTTTGCTCAGGCAAATTATCCCATGATTCAACATCCATGCCAAAACGCCTCCAGCATTCGGATCAGAAGAAGACTTATAATCGATTAAAACCTGATAATGTTTTTTCCGACGCCTGACGGTATATCTTCAAATTGCGATGTATCTATATGGATTATTGAAAAATGGCAAGTAAATATCTTACGGCGGCGCCATGGAAAAGTCTCTATCCCCTGCACCATACGCGGCATGATAAATCCTGATAAACTGCAGATGGCTATGAAAGGCTATCTCGGGCAGTTCCTTATAGTGAAACCAGCCGGCTTCAGACGCGTCATAACCCGGATTAAGCAGCCCGCTGTAATTTTTTACAAGATATCCGACCATGAGAACCGTGTCATACTGGGGGCTAGGACTTGAAGTTACACCTAGAAGCATCCCGATTTTTCCCTTCAGTCCGGTCTCTTCTTCAAGCTCTCTAAGGGCGCCTTCTTCAGGTTTTTCGCCCAGTTCAATAAACCCGCCCGGTAAGCACCAGAATCCGGATTTCGGCTCTACATTTCTTTTGACGAGGAGCACCCGTTCTTTGTCATCAACCGTTACTATGCAGGTAGCGGGAACGGGATTCTCATAAAATGTTTCTTTGCAATTCCCGCAGAAAAGACGCCTTCTCTCTTCAAACACTTTCTCCTCAAGCATTCTTCCGCAGTACTGGCAGTTGGTTTTTTTTCGCATTTAAGCCGATATATAAAAATTAAGTGGAACTTTTGGATGCCGAAACCGTTATGGCTTTCTAATCGTCGAAGTTACCCTTTGCACCCTTGTCCGATGTCATCGCAGCCGCTCTTTCGGATATTTTCTCCGGAGTCCATTGGCCGGGATCTTCTATCCTTCCGACTTTTGCTCCCGGATCATAAGAACCGGCCTCCAATATGTTCTGAATGGCAACAGAAGCGGAGTCCTTTCCGTTAAAAACATTGACTATCATATTATATATGAAATCTTCCACCCGCTTTGCCATTCTCTCCCTGATATATTTCGGCTGACCCATTATCCTGTTTTCGAAAGCGAGGTTAAGCGACTTGTAGTTACCGCCTTTCCATCCTTTTGAATCCGCATAGGATACCATCTCTTTCCACAATTCTTCCGTAACCCCTTCATCCTTAACCTTTATAAATCCGCCCTTCTCATCAAGTATCGCGTTTCCATAGTCATTCACCTCGAGGCCCCATGAGATCATCTGCAGCGCCGTAGCTACATTTGCTTTTGTAGTCCTTGTTCTTGATGCTATTTCCCGCAACCGGTCGGAATTGTTACCGGATGTGCCGTGCTGGGCGCCCGAAACTTTATATTTTTCCAGAGCATTATGAATAGAGACCGTCAGATCCACCTGGATTCCCTGGCTGCTTGCCTCTATGCCATGTGTAGTTCCGTTGTTTAACGCTATCCAATCGGGGAAAATATCATTAGCGTTCAGTCCACGGATAAGAAACATCGCCTCATCTACTGTCGAAAGCCCTGATTTTCCCTTTATCTCACCGACCTCTGTCTCTAATCCGGCCCATTTTGGAATAAAAGGATTCAATTCGATGTTGGCAAGAAGGTTTTTGTCGTCCGGCATATGAGAAGCATCAATAGCAATAGATGTAAGGCCTGCTTCAAATACGGTTGGAATTTCGGTTTTTGCAGCCGGAATATCCTGCTCTTTTTTTATCCCGTAATGATCCGCATGAATTGCAACAGGCACCGTTATGCTGAGTTCATTACACAGAGCATCGACCTGTCTTGCCATGTTCCAGTAGTTGACCGGGCAATACGCGCTAGCGCCGCCCTCGGATCTTGCGATTTCAATGATTATGGCCGAATTTGCCCTTTGCGCAGCCTGAAGAGCCCCGCGTATTATCAGGTTGCTTCTTCCGTTTGCGGCCATAGCCACAGATTTGGTTTTTTTTATCATCGCCCTGTCGATGAATTTTCCGCTTACGACCAGAGCTCTGGAATTTGGAAAGAGTTTTACGACATTAGGCGGACGGCCGATTCTGATTGCTCTGTCAAAATCCGAAATACCGGTTGTCATCCCTGGCATGGCATTATCTCCTTTTATATTTATAAATAAACTGTAACAGGCTTCATAATGAGTAAAAAGCTCTCGTCTGTCCACCGACATGTGCATACAGAAACCAGGTAACTATCAGTATAAACACTCCGGGGCTGACTTCCGCCTGAAAGACAAAAAAGGCAAGGCTAATAAGTATAAACTTCGTACTCGGTTTTTTTACCCAGAAGAATATCTATCTTATCCTGAACCGCTTTTCTTTCATCGCTTAAAATCCATCTATCCCAGTCCTCGGCGGACTGCCATGTGCTGATTACAAGGTACTCGCCCGGATTATCGATCCGTTTCAGCGTCTCACCTGAAATATAGCCGGATTGATTTGTCGCAAAAGCCCTGAGTTGTTTAAGCAGGGGTGTTAAATACTTGGCTTTCTCCTCAGGGACAATTCTTTTAATTATGATTTTAACAGCCATATTTCCCTCCTTGCAATATTTTTGCCGGTTTTATATACAATTATCCACCTATGTCAGTATGAAAGTAATCAGAAGTGGGGCTGCAAGCGTAAGAACAATACCGCTGAATATCGATATGATCCCGTATTCCTTTCCGGTGAACCTGATTATCACGGGAAGTGTTGTATCCATCGATGTAGCGCCTCCCGATGCGATGGGGGCAAGTCGCCCGAAATATTTTACAAGAAAGGGCGTCAGGATGAGCGTTGAAATTTCCCTGAAAATATTTGATAAAAGAGCGAGCACTCCGAGCGATTCTCCTTCCAGCCGGGTAATCATTATGCTGGAAAGACTGTAGTATCCGAATCCTGAAACAACCGCGAGTGAATCTCTTAAAGTAATTTCCCCAAGACAGAAGGATAAGAGAGCCGATCCGAGCAATGTACCGAATATAACGGATAACGGAACCAGAAGAATCATCGTGTTGTTTCTTTTTATCATTTCCCACGCCGTGCTGTTGCCTCCAATGCCGATGCCTACAAGAAACAGGAGAAAATTCAGGGCATAAAGAGAAAGCGCGGGACTGTTCATCGCTGAAGGCATGAGGGAATAAAATCCGCAAAGAATACCGGCGGAGAAAAAGAATACTATAAAGAAGCTGGGTCTCATTTACCTCTTCTCCTGAAAGCATACACATAAACAAAATATGAAATTATGACACTTCCTGAAACTGCTCCTGCAGTCAGCACCAGGGCCTGGACCCCGAGTTGTGCAAATGAGCTTATAATTATTTCATTTCCTCCGACTGAAAGACCGAGTAAAAACAGTAGAAGGCATATTGCCCCTGTTGTTATATTATCGGCAAGTTTGATGATTCCGTCTCTTTTCCTGACAAAGTATCCGACTGCAATTCCGGCTGTTAAAAAAAACAATATTAAGATCAACTATATACTCATCCCTTTGATTTCGTTGTTTCCGGTTATAAATGACAGCCTTTTCCGCTCCGGATGGATCAAGTGTTAAGATTCGCGGTTCTTAGTTCATGATTCGCAATCCGGCTTATCGGCCAAGGCATATCTCTTTGTTCCGTTCTGTCTCCGTGCTTTTACCCTTCGGATCTTTTCCCTTTATTTGTTTTCGCCTGCTGCTTTTTTATCCTTATTATACTTCTCAATATCTTTCTTCATCTCTTTTTCGACTTCGGCATTATATACTTCCGCTTCCGCTTCAAAAGATTTTCTTTTCTCCGAATAATTTTTTATTTTTTCATTCAGGGCCTGAATTTTCGTATTATAATCAAGCGATTCCGGTCTCGTCTTGACTTTTCCCTTAAGCGCGTCAAGCTCATTTTTTTCTTTTGTCAGATCCCTGAATTCCTTATCCAGTTCCTGCTGCTTTTTATCCAGACGGGTTTTATCCGCATCAAAATTTCCCGCACCGGCCTGCTTTGCTTCCGGTTTTTCATCAACAGCTGCTTTTGATTCGGGCCCTTCCACGGCCTCATTTTTTATTTCCGGCATATCTCCGATATCATTCTTCCCGTAACCGGCATACCCTTTTGCAGCGGTTCTCTGATCTTTAGGGACCTTATTGAAATCATCAGTATAATATACACCGCCGTCTTTACCGACATACCGGTAAAATTCCGCCGATACCGGAACGGAAAAAAGCAATACTATCATTAACGTCAACAGCTTTATTTGGTTCATGCGGCATTCCCCCTATCTTTAACATGAATTGAAGCGTCTACTGCACAACAGCATAAATATACCCGCGGTTGCTCTCCACCCCGAGAAATTTTTGCATAAGAGCATAAAATATGCCGACACTGAATCCAGATCATGCGAAAGCATCCCTGAGTTCAGATCTTTCATATATTTTACATTTTAAACCCAAAATAGTTTTAGTTCAACATGTTTTGTACGTAACCGGTTCACATACTGGAGGCATCTATGAATTAGTTGGCGCCCCCCTTTCTGATTCGGAGAAGAATCTTATATAATTAAGATTTGACAATAATGAAAAGTCTTGTAAACTTCACATAAAATATAAGAGAATATGAGATAAAAATGAAGCCGTCCAAATTGATTTACGTTATGATTTTATTGACTCTGCTTGCCTGTGTTCCTAAAATCAGGATTGAAAGCATTCAAAGTCATGATGTATCCGATGAAAGTCTCTTTTCAAAAGCCGAAAAT
>JAUPLM010000355.1 GCA_030836965.1 Thermodesulfobacteriota bacterium
CTGTTACTTTTTTTCATCCGAAAGACAGAAGGCCCATATTCATTATCCCGTGGGAGGGTGCTGTTATATACGGCACGACCGATGTTGATCATAAATACGACCTGTCTTCCGAGCCGGTTATCAGCGAAGAAGAGGTTTCATACCTGATGGACGGTCTTGAAACTTTTTTCCCCTCTCTAGAAATATCTTTAAAAGATGCCTTATCTTCCTATGCCGGAATCAGGCCTGTTTTAAGCAGAAAGCAGCTTGCGCCATCAAAGGAGTCCCGGGAGCATGTCGTGTGGATTGATAAAGGGCTTGTAACTATAACTGGCGGAAAGTTGACCACGTTCAGGAAACTCGCGGCGGATGCCCTGAAAGCGGCAAAACCGTATCTGCCTCAGGCGTGTCCGGTTAAAGACGAAGGGGTTTTCAAATCAGCACAGGAACATTTTACCGATAAGATGATTTCGCCTCTTCTTTTGCGCCGACTTACCGGGCGATACGGTGAAGGCGCCGAAGAGATTTTAACTGATTCCGGAGCCGATGATTTGACCTGTATTCCCGGAACCAATACCGTCTGGGCCGAACTGCGGTATGCTGCGAAAAATGAATCGGTAAGGCATCTTGATGATCTGCTCTTAAGAAGGGTCCGCATCGGCCTCCTCACTCCGGAGGGCGGAAAAGCGCATATCGGGCGGATAAAAAAACTGTGCGCCCCCGTATTGCCGTGGGATGAAGCCAAATGGGAAGCCGAGATAAACATGTATCTTGAAAAATGGCGCCGGTCGCACTCCGTGGCGTTATAAGCGGCCTGGATTGATAATAACGCGGGCTCCTTTACTTGTCGCCCTTCTTGTTGAATAACTGTATCATCAACCCTATATCGCCTGTTACCGTATATTTCTGTTCCATGAACAACTGCTGACCGTCAGCCTTGCGGGTCATAATGTCCATCCAGACGGCAAAGGGCGTCCTTATTGTGATGTCGGGATTTTCTTCAACACCCTTTTTTGTTTCGATTCTGCCATTCTCAATAATGAAGCAGCATGAATCTTCCACCTGACCGGAAAAGTTGAACTGCAGGATTACCTTTTTATCACCGGCTGCTCCGGAATTAAGACCTGCGGGAAAGAGCAGCATGAAGTTTTCAAGGGAATCCGGACGCGGAATCATGTGCTTCTTTCCGAATTCTTTTGGCGTTACTTCCTCGGCAATGCAGGTTTTCCAGAAGAGATTGCCCATCTGGGTAAAAAGCCCGGGATCCACGAGAGGCTGCCCGATTCTTGCCATTGTCCCGGGCAGGATTTTCATGGATTCCACCAGTTCTCTCCCCGCCGCTGTTGTCGCATCCAGCACATCGGTTGCCTTCTCCTTGAAAAAAGGATGCGTTATTGTTTCCGCGGCGGCCCGGTAGATTTCAGCAGCAAGAGTTTCGTCTTTATGGCGTGTATTATTCAAATAGTATGAGAGAGCGTCAAACTCCGATTCATCGGGGAATCCGCACACGGAAAGCCACACAGCAGCCGGGATCTTTTTCCTCAATGGGTGGAAAGTCTTTCCGTCGCGGTTTTGCTCAAAGAAGGGCTGGATGGCCGGGAGTGTGCGCTCTCTGAATCTGCTCATGGCGGAATTCATGGTGTGGTAGTAAAGGGGTGTGGCGTAAACAGCGAGGTCGGATTCCAGCCATTTCGGGAAAAGCTCCCCGGTCATATCGTCTTTATGAATACAATGGCCGGGGGTCTTCGTCCAGCAGGTGAAGCAGCCGGCGCAGTTTTTGATTTTTTTCCCGCGAAGGTTCACGACATCGACATCTGCTCCGGCGTCGCGCATTCCCGCTACAAGATGATTGAGCATCAGCTCCGTTTTGCTTCCGCCGCCTGTGCGGGGGCTTGAATTGATTGCAAGTATTTTCATGCATTTCTCCGTTTAAATTATAATTTAACCGCCGGGCTTCTCGCGGAATTCAGCGATCATACGCCACCGATGAAAAACAATGCTCCTGCTTTCTATTCCAACTTTGTCAGGTAAGCATCTCGCGTCAACCAGAGTTCCTCCATCCGGTACATATGCCAGTAATCATGCATCAGAAGATGCCTGGCCAGTATATAGAAGGAATATGACTCATATTCCGGATGTGTCGCCGTCTTTTTCCAGGTGCGGTCATCGGCTTTTTCGAGGAGCAGGAGTTGCTTCTCCCTGTAACACGCGAATTGATCAAGGGCAAATGTCATGGTCATGCGGGGAGGAGTATCAGGCTCTTCCTTTGCTTTTCCGGGAGTGTAAGGGACAAACTCCGGGCGATCCTCATTCATAAACCGCTCAAAACGCTCCAGCAGCATTGGCTGCACCTGGGCAAGGTGGCTGATATGTTCCGCAACCGTCCAGAAGCTCTCGCCTCTTCGCAGGTCCAATTTGTCTTCCGGAATGGTATTAACGAATTCGGATAATATTCTGGGTGATCGTCTGAGTGTTTCAATCAGGTCTCGAATCTCCTGCATTTTTTCTGCTCCTTACGCTGTAAATATCAATCGTATAATCTGATCTTTTCAATTTTTATGCTTAATGAAAGTCCCCTGGTTATACTCCTCAAAAGCGATCCTTAATTCTTCATGGGTATTCATAACAATGGGGCCATACCATGCGACCGGTTCCCCAATGGGCTTGCCGGAAATCAGAAGGAATCTCACTTTATGTTTCTCGGTAAAGACCATTATCTCGTCACCGTCGTCGAACAGAACGATTGTACCGTTTTTTACAAAAGGATCGCGCTGAATGTCAAAATAATTTATTCCTTCCGCTTCATACGTGAAAGGGTTTTTCTCCCTGCAGAAATATCCCTGGCCGTCGATAATGTATGCGAAGGCCGTATGGCCCTGCTTCACGGGGTGTCTGAATTCCGTGTTCGCGGGAACTGTAACGTCGATATACTCAGGATCAATGACAATATCCCGCACCGGCCCCTTGATTCCGGATACTGCACCGGCAATTATTTTGATGGTCGCGCCGTTGGCCAGTTTGACTTCGGGTATTTGTTTTGCCGCCACGTCCCTGTACCGCGGTTCCATCATCTTTTCCCTGGATGGCAGATTGGCCCAGAGCTGAAATCCGTACATTTTCCCGTTTCCATCGCCTTTTGGCATTTCCTGGTGGATAATTCCGCTCCCGGAGGTCATCCACTGCACATCTCCGGAACTGATGATTCCTTTGTTTCCGAGGCTGTCTCCATGTTCTACGTTTCCGGTCAGAATATAGGTGATTGTTTCTATTCCCCGGTGAGGATGCCAGGGAAAACCTTTTAAATAGTGGTCCGGATTATCGGAACGAAAATCATCCAGAAGCAGAAAAGGATCGAATGCGGGCGCTTCGCTGAATCCAAAAACCCTTTTCAGGTGAACGCCTGCTCCTTCAATTGTCGGCTTGCTCTTTAAGACCTTGCGGATTTTTCGGGTTACAGGCATAAGTACACCTCCTTTAAGAGATCCTGCGTGTTACGTATCAGGCCCGGTTGTTTGCCGGATTTCTTTTATTTATTACAATATTTGTATAAAATCAAATAAGCCATGCTGACGGCTGCCCGGAATAACTTTGTGTTTGATTTGCCGTAAACATTGCAATAACATCAGAAAAATCGAAATAATACAAGCCTTCCCCGCCGAAGGCGAATTCTTTACCGGAGCAATTTACTCTTGAAACTCAGAATAATACTTATGGTACTTTCTCTGCTGGCCTTTCTGTCGGCGACAGCCGGGGGCTATCTTTATTATTCATCCCTGAAAGAATCAGCGTTCAAAGAGGCCGAACGGCAGGCGGTCGCCCGTCTTGAAATGATAAAAACCAACCTTTCGTCCCTGCTGTCAGAGCACAGGAAATCCGTAAGGACGCTTGCAGGCATTAAGGAGGTTTCGGGATATCTGAAAAATCCAGGCGATGTTACGATAATTGATGCAAACAGAATACTCGATCATTTTAAGGATTCACTGGATGTTGAGGTCTGTTACCTTATCGACAGCAAGGGAAATACGACAGCATCCAGCAACCGGAATGATGCAGACAGTTTTGTCGGGAATAATTTTTCATTCCGGCCTTATTTCACACAGGCTATTCAAAACAAACCGGCAACCTATCTTGCCCTCGGGACGACATCTAAAAAAAGAGGCGCCTATTACAGCTACGCCGTTTACGACGGAAAGGAGGATATGCCGGCAGGCATCGCGGTGATAAAAGTATCCATCCAGATGATTGAAAAGGAACTTTCTCTTTCACCGGAGGAGATTCTGCTCGTAACCGATCCGCACGGCATAATTTTTATTTCAAACAGAAACGACTGGCTTTACAATTCGATAACAAGGCTTTCCGCCGGCGAGATAGATTCAGTTGCTGCATCGCGGCAATTCGGAGAAGGTCCGTGGGAATGGAACGGCCTGACAATCGTAAATGACAAATTCGCAAAAGACAGACATGGAAACGGATATCTCGTGAACCGGACGGAGATCGAGGATTATCCGGGATGGAAAGTTATACATCTGCGCAATCTTTCCGCAATTTCGAAGGTGGTATCCGACCCGCTGTTACGGATTACAGGCCCGATAGTCCTTTCTCTGACCATTCTTATAGGTATTTCGGTTTTTTTCCTTTACGGAAAGGCAACGGAAGAGATTTCACTCAGAAGATCTGTGGAGAACGCCCTTCGGGAAAGCGAGGAGAGATACCGGTCTTTATACAACAATACTCCTGCGATGCTCCACTCCGTTGATCCTGACGGCAGACTGGTCAGCGTCAGCGGGCACTGGCTGGATGTAATGGGATATGAAAGAGACGAAGTAATAGGGAAAAGGGTAACAGATTTTTTTACAGAGGATTCCCGCAAGCTGGCAATAGAGGTCGTCATGCCGGATTTTTTCAAGAAAGGATATTATAAGGATGCGCAGTACAGATTTGTCAAAAAAAGCGGGGAAGAGATAGATATACTTCTTTCCGCTATTGCCGACAGGGATACGGCAGGGAAAATAATCAGATCGCTGGCTGTATCGATCGATGTTACGGAGCGTAAAAGGGCTGAAGAGGCTTTAAAAATAGCAAAAGAGAAATTAAGCCGCTATTCCAGAGATCTTGAATTGCAGGTAAAAAAGCGGACAAGGGAGATAGCCGGCATACTGGAAAATATACCCGCCGTTGTTTATACGAAGGATCTGGAAGGTCGTTATATGCTCGTTAATTCGAGATTTGAAGAATTGTTCAACTTTAAAAATGATGAGATACGAGGAAAAACCGACTATGAAATTCTTCCGAAAGAGACCGCCGATCTTTTCAGAAATTCGGATATGACGGTTCTGGAAAAAGAGCAGGGCTGCCAGTTTACAGAGAATATAAAACATGAGGAAGGAATTCATACATACATTTCGGTCAAATTTCCCCTTTTTGATGAAGCAGGATACATAAACGGGATATGCGCTATTTTAACCGATATTACAGCGCTGAAAAAAGCCCAGAATCAGTTAAGGCGTCTTTCCGGAAGCATCATAGAAAGCCAGGAAAAAGAACGTTATGCTATTGCCCGCGAACTCCATGATGAACTTGGCCAGGTTTTGACCGCTCTCAGAATGGATTCGGTCTGGATGTATGAGAGGTTGAAGGAAGCGGATAAAAAGGCGGCTTTGAGGGCTCTTTCAATGTGTGACCTTGTTGACAAGAATATCCAGGATGTAAGAAACATGGCCATCCGTCTCCGGCCCGGAGTTCTGGACGATCTCGGTCTGGTAGATGCCCTGGAATGGTATACCTCCGATTTTGAAAGGCGCACGGGCATTACCTGCATATTCGAGCATTATAACGTGCCGGCATTAAGCGAGACCATAGCTACCGCTTCTTACCGGATCACACAGGAAGCTCTGACCAATGTGGCAAGGCATGCCGGAGCCGGCAGGGTTGATGTCATTTTACGGTTTGAGAACGGCATGCTGAC
>JAUPLM010000035.1 GCA_030836965.1 Thermodesulfobacteriota bacterium
AAGGTACAGTACCTCATGAAGTCTCTTCTTGAGACTCCTCTTTTCTCTAACCTTTCAAAAAAATCTCTTTCCTTTTCCATCGGCACCTCCTCTGATGCTGTTAAAGTAGCTTAATATACCACCTGTAAAGTTAAGGCTGTTGCAGGGAATACTTATGATGAAAAAATCATAAAGAAAAGAATTTATTCTCTTTAAAAGCCTTCAATATACAAATGCCGCACAAATTACAGCCAATCCGGATGACACTTGAAACACGGTGAAAAATGATGAAAAATTAAAAACATTTATTCTCTAAAGAAGGCCCCCTGAATTAATATTCATAGGGGAGATAGTCGATTATTATTAAACGATTTTTTAAGCGATATCAACTAAGCTATTGACAAAAATAAGTCAATAAAATTTTATACTATATAACAGCCGGAGAATGTCGGAAATATGAGGCATTGATACAGTTTCCCGGCAAACACGGTTAAATCTCCTCATCATTATCAACGAACTCATCTTCGGCAATTGCTATGCTTGACTTAAGGTTATTTATCGGAGCCTTACCTCCCTCATAATTGTCATTAAAGCTCTCTTCGAATATTTCTTCAATTTCTTCGGTTTCGCTTTCAATGGGCTCATCTGCTAAAATTTCAATTGGTTCTTTTGTCAAATGCTCGGCGTCATCAATATAAACTTCAACAGTTTGAGGGCTTCCGGAGCTGTAAATATTCATCACTGCTTCGGCTATTTTACCAGCCTGCAAACCGGGAGGGTAAAAATTATGGGTGCGAAGCACCGATATCAATTCCTCCTTACCTTTTTGAACGGAATGCTTTATTTTGTTTTTTTCATATGTTTCCTCGCAAAGCACGGAAAACATTTCTTTATCAAGCTCCGCAAGCTCTCTTATTATGAGTTTGCCGTTTTCATCATCTTTTAAAATCAAATATTTCTGTTTCATTCTTTTATCCCCTTCAAACTAAGTAATCCAACAACGCTATGTTTTGAGGAAACCATAAAAATCACAAAGCATGAATAATGTCAACAACTAATTAAATTTGTTTAAAATAATGTTGACCTCTTTTATACATTGCCTCAAATATTCTATGATTAATAAATATATAATTCAAACAGACTATTATAAGAAGAATGTATTATTTGGGCTTGAATATGTCCATCAATACACCGATTTAATGCCTCAAAATTCTTGACCTGGATATGATAAGGTGTTAGGGGAGATAAACTTCAACAAGGAGGGATGTCCGAGTGGTTTAAGGAGGCGGTCTTGAAAACCGTTGAGCTTAACGGCTCCGTGGGTTCGAATCCTACTCCCTCCGCCATAACCATCCGGAGAGATTGCCGAGAGGCCGAAGGCGCTCGCCTGCTAAGCGAGTGTGGGGCGAAAGTTCCACCGAGGGTTCGAATCCCTCTCTCTCCGCCAAATCGTATTTTTTTATTTACTCCATATAATCAAATACACTTGACAAATATCACATTTCTTAATAAAAAAGGCCTTCCTTATAATACACTATTAAACTCATAAAAAGCCGTTGCTTTTTAATTTATAAAAACAATAAACCATTGAAAGGAGAAGTTAACAGATGTCGAATTTGATACCACCGCATGGCGGAAAAGGCTTGACCTGCTGCTTACTCGAAGGAAAAGAACTTGAAGCTGAAAAAAAGAAAGCCAAGGGCCTTAAGACAATTGATGTTTCACCGCGTGAAAACGGAGATTTAATTATGATGGGAATAGGCGGATTCAGTCCGCTGACAGGGTTCATGACAAAAGCCGATTGGAAGGGCGTTTGTGAAAAATTCCTTCTTTCAGACGGCACATTCTGGCCCATTCCTGTTACGCTTTCTGCTTCAAAAGCTGATGCCGACAGCATCAAGACAGGAGAAGAGATCGCACTTCGTGACCCGGAGAGCAAAGAGATCATGGCCACGATGAAGGTTACAGAAAAATATGAGATGACCGAGAAAGATAAAAAATTCGAATGTGAAAAAGTTTACATGGGCGAAGGCACCAAGACAGCCGAAGAATTCTGGAAAATCGCAGAGAAGGATCATCCGGGCGTTCAGATGGTAATGAACCAGAAACAGTTTAACCTTGCAGGTCCTGTAAAAGTGTTAAGCGAAGGTGAGTTCCCGGTAAAATATGCGGGTGTTTACATGAGACCTGCCGAATCGAGAAAGATTTTCGATGAAAGAGGCTGGAAGGAAATCGCAGCCCTTCAGCTCAGGAATCCCATGCACAGGTCGCATGAATATCTCTGCAAGATAGCTGTCGAAGTATGCGACGGCGTATTCATTCATTCGCTAGTCGGCAATTTAAAACCCGGCGACATTCCCGCCGAAGTCCGCGTAAAATGCATTGACGCTCTTGTAAAAAATTATTTTGTTGAAAAGAATGTTCTGCAGGGCGGCTATCCTCTTGATATGCGTTATGCAGGTCCGAGAGAAGCCCTTCTTCATGCGACATTCCGTCAGAACTACGGATGCTCACGGATGATCATAGGCCGCGACCATGCAGGCGTAGGCGACTTTTACGGCATGTTTGAAGCGCAGACAATTTTCGACAAGATTCCTCATCCCGCAGCCCCCGGCAAAGCGCTCCTCTGCAAGCCGCTTATGATCGACTGGACATTCTATTGCTTCAAATGTGACGGTATGGCTTCTCACAGAACCTGCCCGCACACCAAGGCCGACCGTGTTATATTAAGCGGAACAGCGCTTCGCAAGGGTCTGTCCGAAGGCACCCCGATTCCGGATCACTTTGGCCGTGAAGAAGTTCTCGTGATTCTCAAGGAATACTATGCAGGATTGACCGAAAAAGTTGAAGTCAAGCTGCATGGAGCCGCTATCGGCAAATAAATTTTTATAGATAAATTTTCGGAAGTATAAAAAAAGGGAGATGGTTTGAAACCATCTCCCTTTTTCATTCTTTTTTAACCTTTCCCTGGAACCCCTGAACCCTCGACCCCTTGAATCCCAACTTATTTATTTTCTGCCGCTGTATTCCACATATGCCATGGC
>JAUPLM010000356.1 GCA_030836965.1 Thermodesulfobacteriota bacterium
ACGAAGACGGAAATCAACGGAGAAAAGGTAGCCGAGGCCTTTCTGGAATCGGTAAAAGGAATTGGTTATGATTGGCCTTTCGGGGGTTACATGGATCATGGCTTTGGAGTCCCCCCGCTCGGAGGTACCTTGAAAATTCCAGATAAATTTGGAGTGAGTGTCAGTATCGATGAGCCTGTCATTAAGGAAAGAAGTGACTGGGCATCCGTTCAGAAGATGCTTCCGCTCGATCCCATGAAGGATGGGCGGTGCAGGGGAACCCTCCAGTCGATAAAAATCATCTCGAAGGAGATCGGCGATACTCATCCTCTTTTCGCGGCCTATTATACAGGGATTACGGCAGCCAACATACTCTTCCGCAAAGTATCAGACCTTTCACTTGATGCCTCTGAAGAACCCGAGTTTGTTGATGAGCTCTGCAAGGCGGCAACGGTATGGTGCAATGACTGGATCAGAGCTCAGTATAATGCAGGCTGCAATAGTTTTTGCTACCTGGGAGATCATTTCGGCACCGATTTAATATCTCCGAAGATGGGAGAGCGTTTTATTCTTCCCTATATTGCCGACACCGTGGCCATGGTAAAAAAGGAATTCGGACAAAAGACTTATCTTCATATTCATGGCAATTTCAAAGGACCAAAAGCTTATAAACTCCTTGAAAGGCTTGTGAAAGAGGCTGGCGTAGCCGGGTTACATATGGATGAGAAACATGATCCCAGGTGGATCAAAGAAAATATAGTTGAGAAATGGCACATCCCCGCCGGTATTATCGTTCACGGAGCAGATCCTATCCAGAGTGGTCCTCCTGAAAAGATCGACGCTCATGTAAAAGAGGCAATCGAGGCAATAGGAACACCGGGTCTTGGCTACTTCATGGCGCCAAGCTGTCAGGTACTTCCGGATACATCGAATGCGAATTTCAAAGCCTGGGTGGATGCGACGCACAAATATGGGAAATATCCTCTGGGCTCCTGGAAAAAGGGCTAAATTATAAAAGGGAATGGAATAAATGAGCCAGTATATAATCATTATCTTTGGATTAAGTGTTCTCTCCGTAATATCCGGAATGTTAGGGCTTGGTGTGGCCTTTTCGGCAGTCCCCTTTCTGGGATTGTTTCTTCCCGACCTTGTCCACCAGGTACAACCGTTAAGCCTTCTTCTAAATGGTTTAACCGCGCTGTTTGCGACCTTCGGCTTTGCTAAGGGCGGTCATATAGATTGGAAAAAGGCGGTCACACTTGCTGTCGTGACAACAATTGCAGCTCCTCTGGGATCATATCTCGTCAGGTTTGTGCCTCAGATCTACATCTGGTTTATCTACTTTGCCTCAGTCTCTTATCTGGCGTATAGACTTTTCAGACCTGTTAAGGCAAGGCCGGGGAATGAAAACTTCCAGCTTGCACTGATCCTTGCTATTCCCATTTCTGTACTTTCAGGTTTCCTCGGAGTTGGTCCTGGTTTCCTGCTCATGCCAACCCTCATAATTGTGGGCTTTGACCCAAAGAAAGCCGCCGGAATTAACGCTTTAGCGGTTTGTCCTCCTTCATTCTCGGCATTGATTCCGCATCTTTCTACAGCGCAGTTTGATATGAGTCTGACCGTTCCGCTTCTGGTGGTTGGAGCCATCGGTTCTTATATCGGAGCAAGGCTTACAAGCCGTTTTGTACCTAGTGCAAAAATTAAGCAGATTTTTGGTATCCTTATTGTGGTCATGACACTCTATAAAATATTTACGATGATAAAATAAAATCAGATAGGTTTCAGGCAGCGAATGAGAAAATATCTCCTTCAGTTACAATATTTATTTTTGAGCGTTGTACTATAATAAATCAGAATAGTGCAAATATCATCAATTTGAATCGATTCAAAATTAAACACAGCTGCTGTAACAAATTTATATAACAATATTAGTGTATTATATATTATCAAAATCAAGACGTAAGGCTGCATCGATATTTTTAAAATTGAATAAGAACTTCTTGACAATACAAATGAATTCTGCAATGTAAATCGTTAATAATGTATACATTAATAAAGTATAATTTAATTATTTAAAATCAAATAAGTCATCAAGTTCTTTTATATTTATTATAAACGCCCCGATATGTTTGAAGTAATAAACACTTAAGTTTTTAAGAAACGCTAAATCGGAAATATTGATTCTATCGAAAGGAGCCTTACGATGAACAAGAAGGAACGGTTTCAGGCAGTAAGAGAAAAACGTGCCCCGGATTTCATGCCTGTTTGGCCGAGGGTGCAATCGCAGATGCTTTTTAGTTATGGATACAGACTGCCGGAAGTCACGGGACAGGACTGGTACGATTCAGAAAAAGTTACCGCGGCGGTGTTAAAGAGCATCAAAGAAATCGATTATGATATGGCAATACCAAGTTATGTTGATTACGGTTTTGGTGTCCCTCCCCTGGGCGGTAAAATCTGGATTCCGGATAAATTCGGTGTTGCGGCAGGAACATCCGAGGATCAACCCGTAAAAACAAAAGCGGATTGGCCCCGTGTCAAAAAAATGATGGCCACATACGACGTAAAGAAACATGATCCCCGCATGGCCGGCTGCCTGGAGGTCATGAAAAACATATCGGCGGAAGTCGGCGATGTGATGCCGCTGGTTCCCATGTATTACGTGGGAACAACGGCGGCGATGTTCCTGTTCCGCCCGAACGAAGCATTTTTAGAAGACCTGTTTGAAGATCCGGAATGGGTTAAAGATATGGTGGAAGTGGCAACCGATTGGGCCATTGACTGGATCAGCGCGCAATATGATGCAGGAGCCAACAGCATCTGCTTTACGGCTGAAACCATGGGAACGTTGATGATGAGCCCCAAGATGTGCGAAGAATTTAATCTTCCTTGTATAAAAAAACTGGTAGATGAAGTCCGGAAACGCCATGGACAGGCAACATGGCTCCATATTCACGGGAATATGCAAACACCCAAGGCATACGACTATTTAACCAAGCTTGTCAAAGAAGCAGGTGTTGAGGGATTTCATTTTGACGAAAATTGTCCTGCCGACTGGATAAAAAGAGAAGTCGTCGACAAACTTGGGACACCGGCGTGTATTATTACCGACGGAGCGGCCATCGCGAAAGGACCCGCAGAAAAAATAGATGAAGCTGTCAAGAATGATATGACAAAAATCGGCGACGGGCTTGGATTGATGATGGCACCCAGTTGCCAGGTACTGCCAGCAACATCGAACGAACATTTCAAAGCATGGGTGGATGCGACACACAAGTATGGAAAGTACCCGCTAAATCAAAAATAATTATCAGGAGGTAGGTTCATGGCAGATTTTCCGGAATTAACACAAGCGGTAATTAATGGCAATGCCAAGAAAGTTTTGGAGTTGGTAAATATTGAATTGGGGAAAGGAGCGATCCCCCAGAGCTTATTGACCGACTATATGATTCCCGGCATGTTGCATGTCGGCCAGCTCATGCAGGAAGGAGAGTATTTCATTCCCGAGGTGCTCAGGTCCGCAAAGGCGATGAGAGGCGCGCTTGAACTATTGGAACCGATGCTGGCTAAGGGCGCCGACAGGAAAAGCGAGGGATATGTTGTTATCGGGTCCGTGGACGGAGATATCCACGATATCGGAAAAAACCTGGTAGCCATGCTTCTTAAAGGCGCCGGATTCGAAGTCAACGATCTTGGCGTTTCGGTTAAAACAGAGACTTTTCTGGACGCTGTCAAGGCAAGGGACGGCAAAGTTATTTTAGGTCTGTCCGCTCTTATTACGCCGACGCTCGATGAAATGCAGATCGTCATTAATGCGTTAAAAGAGGCGGGATTAAGAGAGCGTGTCAAAGTGATGGTCGGGGGAGCGCCTGTTACCAGGGAGTTTGCAGAAGAGATCGGATCTGATGGAACCGCGGAAGATGCGGCGGCGGCAGTCACATTGGCAAAGCAATTGCAGCTATCATAATCCTTTAAGGTTTGGTTTGAAAAAGGGAGATAAAAATGACTCAAGTCATCACAACGACCGTTTCCTCGAAAGATAAGGAGGTCAGTATCAGCCGTGAATTGCCCACGGCGATTATAGGTGAAAGAATAAACCCGACGGGTCGGAAAAAACTTCAGAAAGAGCTTAAAGAAGGTATCTTTGACACTGTTAAAAGAGATGCTGTAGCGCAGGTAGAATCGGGAGCCGCTATCCTGGATGTGAATGCAGGAGTTCCCGGAGCAGATGAACCGGCTCTCCTTCTCAAACTGGTTGAGATAGTCAGCTCGATCACGGATGTACCTTTATGCATCGATACGGCAAATCCGAAAGCACTGGAAGTCGCCTTGAAATTTTACAAAGGAAAAGCGCTGGTCAATTCAGTAACAGGTGAAGAAGATAAACTCGAAACCGTATTGCCGTTAATCAAACAATATGGTGCAGCGGTTATTGGTTTGACCATAGATGATGACGGGATTCCAAAGACAATTCAAAAACGAATAGAAATTGCGGGCAAAATCATAAATCGTGCAGCCCAAATCGGAATACCGGTAGAAGATATAATCATCGATACTCTGGCGATGTCGATGGGTTCGGATGATCAGGCAGGTAAAATGTCCCTTGATGCTGTAACCGCCATAGTTGAAACCTATGGAGTTAACGTTACCATGGGGTGCAGCAATGTATCTTTCGGGATACCGGACCGGGAATCCATAAACGGCGCGTTTCTGGCCATGGCGATCCGATGCGGTTTGACCTGCCCTATTA
>JAUPLM010000357.1 GCA_030836965.1 Thermodesulfobacteriota bacterium
ATGAATTGTCAACCAGCGCACTGTAGGTATACGGAATCGGTAATAATAACATCTATTATATATTTTATCAGAATTTGATTCCTGTCTTTGCGAGTTCCCCGGCATATTTTTGCGACCATGAAGACAAGTTCTCGCTGAGTTTTGGAAGAAATCCGGATTCTTCGGCAATTTCCCTGACCGACTCGGCTACCCCACGCAACAATTCTTCATCGGTTGCTTCACCGGTAAAGTTTATCTTACCTGCGGAATATTTAAATTCATCCGCAAAGGGGTCCAGGAAAATATATTTATCGGCTTTTTCAATAAACTTTTTTTTAAGAAGACCGTCAAAGTCTCTCTCGATATTTTTTTTCTTTGCAACTTCAGTTTCTGTTTTCTGCAGCAATTCCTCCAATACTGTCAATATTCCGACAGGGGGTTTTTGCTCATTCCGGACTATTTCTACCCCAACCGGACGTTTTGAAGCTTCAATCCTGCTGACGTGGAATATACCGCCTGAATCTTTTGTTTTAGCGACAAGAAGCTCCCTGTTCTCTTTCAGGGCGTTTACCTCACCTTTTCCCCAGGAATAAGAACCGCCGATAATTTCTCCGTCACTGAAAAAAACAAGCCCCCCTTCACCGCCTTTATTAATTATGACTTCTATATACCCCGTAAGTTTTTCAGAAGTCATTTTTTTTATGAGCCCTTCCAAATCCGTAAATTCCGTGCTCAGATTTTTATATATTTTTTTTGCATCCGGTATGTTTGCCCAGAAATAAACTTTGTTCTCGGCTATTTCATATATACTTATAACGAAATTATACTGAGAGGAAGCTTCAGTGATGACATTCAGTACTTCTTTACCCTGGATATTTCTTTCCTTATCCCTGAAGATACCACCCAACAGCTCATCTTTATCAAAGAAAATTACACCTTCAGCTGCCGGAGATTTAAAGTGTATGCCTCCCGCTCCAAGCTGGCCCTGGTAATGTTCAACTAGTTTTCGTATATCGAGATAATAACTGTTCAAATTCTCGATAGCAGGTTTTTCTTTAGGTATAACAATCATCATTAGCCTCAAATTGATAAAAATAATTAGAATATATCAGAACGGTTTCGAAGACGATTTGCTGCTTTCTATTTTCTCCTTCTGCGCAATCTCTCCATTGAAAGACGGATACTCTCCTGCATACGCACAATTGCATCATAGAGATCCCCGATCTCATCTTTTGATTTAATACCTACCTCGGCATCAAGATCTCCTATGCTGATTCTCTGGGCAAGATCAGTCAATGACTTGATTTTATTTACAAGCATGTTGCCATAGATCGAAACAATCAGGCCGATTAAAATGATAGTACCGATGATTATTGCCGAAATAGTATACTTGGCATTATTAATAAGTTTTTGGGCACGTGTCTCCATCACCTTGATAGGCCTGGTAAATTCATCAAGAAATACGGTTGCAGCGAGAACAAATTGTGTTCCTTCAACCGGAGAACTTACCATATATATTTCCTGGCTTTTCCCGTCGGCGTCCTTTCCAAAATAGTATCCATCCGCCTCTGATCCTTTAAATGCGCCCTGATATATTTTAATGAAATCGTTATAATCCCTGCCAAGCATTTTCTGCATGCTTTCAGTTGTGTTAACACCTACAAGTTTTGCATTGGGGTGCATCCAGAAAGTGCTGGCGCCCTGTTCATCAGGTATCGAATAAAGGGAAGTATAACCCGTTAAACCGACCTTTTGAACAGCGATCAGCCTGAAATTCATTTCGTAATTGAAATCTTCTCTTTTCAGTTCCGGATGTGTGGAAAGGTACTGATTTATCTGTTTCGAAGCCGATCTAGCCTTCTCTTTCACCAGGTCTTCCGCCATTTTTTTGACTGTTTCAGAACTCTGCTCGGTAAGCAGCAAAGAAAGGGAATTCATCTGCCAGAGGTAGAGAATACCCGCGGCGACTACGATAATTATCGGAAGAACAAAAAAGAGAAGTATCATCTTATACCGCAACCCGAATCTGCTTTTCTTTCCTGCTGTCATACCGCCAACCGATATTTTGACACTCTTTTCAGGTCTTTCCTCCGGTGCTGGAGATGATACTTCGGTTTTTTCAATAACGGCTTCCTCTTCAGGTTCGATAAAGGCTTCCGGCTCGGGGGCTTTTGCTTCCGGTTTGGAAACGGTTATGATATGGTTGCAGGCTTTACACCTGAACTTCATACCCTCCTCACTGACTTTCGAAGGATCGATACGATATTTTTTCCCGCATTCTTCACACAAAATTATCATTTTTTACTCCTTGTGTTATTCAATTCCGTGTATTTAATGCCTTGCCTTAAATTGAAAGGTGTTTCAGATAAATTCCTGAAGATGATGCAGACAAGAAGCATATTAATAACCTTTTTCCTTTATTCGTTTAACCATATTCAGTTTGAAGGATTCCTTTTTTTCCTCCCGTTTTATCTCTCTTGAAAGAAGATCGATTAATTCGGCAATTTTATGGCTCGGTATCTGAGACATCTTGTACCCCATATCGGATACAGAATCTTCGATAATAACCTCCGCAACAGGTCCTATGGCTAAAGCGAGCTGCTCATTCAGATAATTCATAAAATCGTTGTCAAGAAATGCGCCCGTTCGTTCAGAGACAATCTCAATCAGATTCAGTTTCAACAGTTTTGACAACGCTTCCCGCAGGTTCCCTGCACTCATTCCTGTTTTTTTTGCAATAGAACCAAGATTTTTCCTGCCATCAAGCTCCATTAATACTTCCAGCATCCGGCTATCAAGCGAAACGTCACCCATATTACTCTGCACCACCCGCCTGAATACCAGTAAAGATATATCTCCCGACAATATGTCCATCATGCATTACCTCCGGTATTTCAAGTTGCCTGCATGCAATGTCCGGTTCAAATAACTATAATCTTTGAATGATTGCACTATCGCTTAATTAACTTCAGCTCTTCTTTTAATGCGGCGAATTCGGTACGAATTAAATTCTTTATTTCCTCAACTGCATTTATGAATATTTCTTTACCGTCATATACTTGCGTTCCTGATGAGATCAATCCGCCAGGAACTTCTTTTTCTTTCTGCACAGTCGCGGGAACCGGTTTGGCCTCCGGTATTATTTTGCTCTTAACTATTCCCTTTTCAGTTTTTTTCTTCTTTTCGTTATTGGCATTGCTGAGAGCTATCTGCCCTCTGAGCTCCTTGAATTTGCTCAATTCAGCAAAAAGCATCTTCTTCTTTGAAGCTTCGGAAAGGTTTTTTGACAGCACTACTTTTTCAAGACGGGTAAAAACAGAATTGATTATTTTAAAAGCATTCGGATGGGCTCCGCCTTTTTTGGCTTTAATATATGTTCCAAGAGAATGAAGTATCTGAAGGAAAAGAAGCAGAATCTTGTCTTCCTTATATGTATCTTTTAATCCGTCAATCTGCTCGATAAATTTACCCAAAACCTCGTCATTAATCTCCCAGTCCATAGATAAAACAATGGATTTCAGTATCCTGAAAGGATAATATTCAAGGTCGCCTCCTTCGGCTGAAACGGGAGAATTTATATCACCTTCTCCGAAAAGATCTTCAAGACGGTTTTCTACCTGAACATTCAGGTTTTCTTTTTCGCTGACCAATTATTTTCCTCCTATTTGAGTTCTTGTTTAATAGAGGCTATTGTCATTGCAATTATCTTTTTCATGGTTTGAACCACATTAACGCCTGTTATAGCGCTTGCCGAAAATGAAGGCGCTTTCAGCACCGAATTCAAATCCTTTTCCATCTCTTCAAATGACAATACGGGTATGCCCTGTTCGGCCAG
>JAUPLM010000358.1 GCA_030836965.1 Thermodesulfobacteriota bacterium
CTTTCTTGCGGTTATCATGGATGCCGACCCCTCTCCCTCCAGTCTGCGGATTCCCGTGAAGCCGGATTTTATAAGCCATGATTTTATTTCTGCTTCGGTATAGGTATCCCCGTCTTCTGTTCCGACGAGCATGTTTAAGGCAAAAAAGGTTCCGAAAGGCGGAGTAGTTCTATCCTTATCCATTATGAAATCCTGGATTACCACCTGGCCGCCTGGTTTCAGCGCCCTGGCCGCCTTATCCATCAGAGACTGATTTTTTTCAGCGGAATTTATATGAATTATTGCCGAAAAAAAAACCAGATCAAAATCGTTTTCAAATTCATCCTTATTATAATCGCCTTTGGCAAATCTGAATCTATCTGAAAGTCCGGCTTCGGCAACATATTTTTTTGTAAGTGGAATGACATTCGGAAGGTCAAATACCGTCGCGGTTATATCCTTTTTCGCGCGGACAAACGCCATCGCATATGCCCCGGAGCCTCCTCCGATATCAAGGACCCTCGATGTTTTTGAAAGATCTAATTTTGCAATTACCCTGAAAGCGCTTGCGGCGGCACGGTGGTGCATCGCCGCAATGAACGCCTCAAACCATTGAGGGCTTCTTTTCTTTATCGGGTCCCGGACAGCTTTACTCCCCTTTTTTACCGAATCTGTAAGCGTGCTCCACGTTTTCCATAAGCCGGATGTGTGCATAAGGCCGGCCATGTATCCCTTTTTACCTTTAATCAGGAATTTTGCCGCGGCGGGGGTGTTTGAAAAGATATTCTTTTTCTTAGTAACAAGGCCTGTTGCACAGAGCGCATTAAGCAGCCTGTCTGTAGCTCTGTGGCCTGTGCCGAGCTTTGCGGCAATTTTTTCAGATGCGAGGCTTTTGTCCCCTATCACCGTAAACAGGCCGAGCTCAACAGCAGTCAGAAGAATCCTGCTCTGCTGAAAAGCTGTTGCAATCCGGTGAATATCTTCAGGCGTCGATATGTTGCAGTTTAGAGAATCCCTCATATGTTCCTCCTTTTTATGCATACAGATCCGGTATGATTTTATATCAGATCTAATGCAAATATCTCCACTTATAGCTATTGGCATATATATATTTATTCTGTATAGTCAACACAGTTTTGAAGTCAAACAGTACAGGGGGTTCCAGTGCACGTTTTTTTCAAACTGGCGTCAGTTCTTCTTCTGATCTATATAGCATACTGCGGTATGCTTTTTATCCTTCAGAGACAGGTTCTTTTCCCGCGTTACATGATAGAAAATACCCCGCAGGAAAACGCACCGGCGCCTGGATTTGAACCGGCTTTTCTTCAAACCGGCTCCGGCAAAGTCGAACTATGGTATATGCCGCCTGTTTCAATTCTATCAGGCAAGCCTTCTGCTGTTGTAATATTTGCTCATGGGAACGGGGAATTGATAGATTTCTGGCCTGAAGAGCTGAGGAATTTTACAAAACTTGGCGTGGGTGTTCTTCTTGTCGAATACCCGGGTTACGGACGCTCGGAAGGCTCTCCGTCACAAAAGAGCATTACAGATGCATTCGTATCCGCATATGATTTCATTACGGCGAAAAAAGAGGTGGATCCTTCCCGGATAATTCTTCTGGGACGCTCAGTAGGGGGAGGAGCGGTCTGCGCGCTCGCAAAAAAACGGCCTTCCGCGGCGCTTATTCTTATGTCCACATTTACAAGCGTCAAATCATTCGCGCCGAAATATTTTGTTCCCGGTTTTTTAATGCGCGATCCGTTTGACAATCTTGAGGCGGTCAGGACATATTCAGGGCCGGTGCTGATTATACACGGCGAACATGATGAGATTATTCCATTCAGCCATGGAATTACGCTTTCAAAAGCAGCCCGAAACAGTAAAATGATCGCCTATGCTTGCGGGCTTTATGACTGCCCGCCCGACCCTCATATTTTCTGGAGGGATGTTGAATATTTTCTCAAACAATCCGGGATCATATAATGCAGGAAAAGAGAGATGGTGGTGTACAAATGAAAGGGATTTCGGGACGGAGGCGCAGAAAATAAATTATTCGAGGGGTCAAGAGTTCAGATGGTTTAAATCCGTCTGAAAACATGCTATCTGCATCATGCTGCCTGAAACCCGGCGGTTATTTTTCCGTAATTTGACAATCCTAAACAGTTAGCTTATATTCTACCGTAAAAACAAATCGTTAACATAATTATAAATAGTTGTTGAATCCTGGTTCATTTTTTTCTAATTAAAGCCTACAGACACACAAACGGGCTTAAAATATTTTTTTGGATTAATTGCATTTTCAAAAGGGTAAATGAACGGAGAGGGGAAGAGGATGAAAGTACTTGTAAGCGACAGCCTGGATTCAATTGGAATTGAGATGTTTCGTAAGGAAGAGAGTATTGAGGTTGATGTAAAAACGGGGTTATCTCCCGAGGAGCAGAAAAGTATTATAGGAGAGTATGATGCTCTTGTAATAAGAAGCGCTACAAAGGTGACGGCGGATCTTTTAAGCGCTGCTAAACGCCTGAAAGTAGTAGGTCGCGCCGGAATAGGTCTTGATAATGTAGATATCCCGGCGGCTACCAAGCACGGTGTGGTTGTAATGAATACTCCCGGAGGAAACGTTATAACTACCGCCGAGCATGCAATTGCCATGATGATGGCTCTTACAAGAAATATCCCCTGGGGGACATCTTCACTCAAAGCTGGAAAGTGGGAAAAAAAGAATCTTGAAGGACGGGAGCTGTTCAACAAAGTCCTCGGGATTATAGGTCTTGGAAAGATAGGCTCCATAGTGGCCGATCGCGCCCGGGGGCTTAAGATGCAGGTCATAGTCTATGATCCATTTGTTACGCCCGAACGTGTGGAGAAAGCGGGATATACTGGTGTTTCCCTTGATGAATTATATCGCAGGTCAGATTATATTACCGTGCATGTTCCAAAATTAAAAGATACTCTGGGCATGCTTAACAGAAAAGCGTTCGACAAAATGAAGGACGGAGTCATGATTATTAACTGCGCCCGCGGCGGAATAGTGAATGAGGCCGACCTTTATGACGCTTTAAAATCGGGTAAGGTTGCAGGAGCTGCGCTGGATGTTTTTGAGAAAGAGCCGCCGGGAATGTCTCCCCTGTTTGAGCTGGACCGGGTAATATGCACGCCTCATCTCGGAGCTTCAACACAGGAAGCTCAGGCAAACGTTGCATCTGCTGTTGCAGGCCAGATAATTGACTACTTGAAGAACGGAACCATAGTAAATGCCGTTAATGTTCCTTCGATTACAGGAGAGCTTCTGAAAAAAATCGGCCCGTTTCTTTCCCTTGCCGACAAGATGGGCAGTCTTCTTACCCAGCTTTCACCGGGGCCTTTCAAAGAGATCATTATCGAGTACACCGGCGATTTCGGAGGGCTTGATATGTCGCCGGTTACAACCGCTGTTTTAAGAGGCCTTCTTATGCCCATAGTCAAGGATGATGTAAATTTCGTCAATGCTAATTTCATTGCAAAAGATAGAGGTATAAAGGTAACGGAAACAGCAAGCGACGAATCTGAAGATTTTATAAATCTTATAACCGTTAAAGGAGTTACCGCTGATAAACCGGTTACTATTGCGGGCACTATTTTCGGGAAGAAAGATGAAAGGATTGTAAGAATAAACAACTTCAGACTTGAGATGCATCCGAGCGGACATCTTGCCCTTATTCACAACCTTGATAAACCAGGCGCTATCGGCAGCATAGGAACAACTTTGGGCAAAAACAAGATTAATATAGGAAGGATGCAGGTCGGGCAGGAAGAGGAAGGAGAGAGAAATATTATTCTGCTCAAGACCGATTCTCCTATTCCCGAACCTGTTCTTGGGGAATTGAGGGCGCTTCCAATGGTAAAAAGCGTTGTGCCGCTTGAGCTGTGATGAATAAAACAAAGGATTCGAGGATTCAAGGGTTCGGGGGTAAATCGATCGGAAACCAGATATCAGAAACTATGTGGGATAAAGGGAAACCCGAAAATCGTGAGACTTAAGTCGAACTAAGAATCTAAAAGGAGATA
>JAUPLM010000036.1 GCA_030836965.1 Thermodesulfobacteriota bacterium
ATGTAAAGGACCGCTCATTGAATATGAATGAAGGCGTGGTAGGTTTTGTCGCTACTCATAAAAAACCGTTAATCATTGAAGATGTACTTAAAGATACTCGGTTCAAGGAAAAGGAGATGGCAAAAAAACTGGGGCTTGTCTCGATGGTCGGCGTACCGCTTGAGGTAAAGGATGAAAAAGTTATCGGCGTCATAAACTGTTTCACATCAACCCTACGCCTGTTTTCCGAAACGGATGTCAATCTTATAAGAACTGTCGCCAACCAGGCCGCTGTTGCAATAATGAATACCGAGCTGATGGTAAAAACAAAAATTATCCAGGAAGAGCTTGAAACACGCAAACTCGTTGAAAGAGCCAAAGAAATTATCATGCTTCGCCGGAAAATGACCGGGGAAGAGGCTTACCGCTGGATTCAGAAGCGAGGCATGGATAAAAGAAAATCCCTCCGGAGTGTTGCCGAAGCGATATTGCTTTCCGAGGAACTCACGGAAGACCGCGAATAATTTACGCACTTTTTACATGGCCGGTATAATCGATCGGCCATTTACCCCTCCTGCTGTTTCTTGTCCCGGGTTTTTCAACCGAAATTCATAGATACGGAATCACCGTCACGTATAATTAAGTTATGCTAATCATTATTGACTATTTCAAGTAAAAATTACTTGACAAATATAATTAGCAGAGCTAACGAATGCCTGTAATAAAAAGTATAAATTAACTTTCTCACAATGGCGTGGGGACGTTTACAGGTTAAGACAAAGGCGTCTGTGTCCTGATATTATAGGACAGACGCCTTTTTTTATTTAATCAACCGAATTTTATAGCAAGGAGAAGAAAAATGAATCTAGGCAGACCTAATTCAAATGATGCGCTTCAGACAAAAAACCGGTCCCGTAATGTTGCTCCTCAGTCGGGGATATGCAGCAGGTGCATAGACGGGTGCAAAGGCAATTGCGATCTTTTCACAGCCACTTTCCGCGGCAGAGAGCTTTTATACCCTTCCCCCTTCGGTGAAATTACAGCCGGAGCCGATAAGGACTATCCCGTAGATTATTCACATCTCAATATCATGGGTTATGCAATGGGAGCGGAGGGTATCGAGGCTGATCCCGATCATGCGACATTTCCCAAGGTAAATACCGAAACATGGTACGGGGCAACAGAAAAAGTAAAAATGAAAATCCCGATGTTCACCGGGGCGCTGGGAAGCACCGATATTGCCAGAAAAAACTGGGAGCATTTCGCGGTGGGCGCGGCTATAACAGGAATCAGCCTTGTCTGCGGTGAAAATGTCTGCGGTATCGATCCACAATTGAAGGTCGATAAAAACGGCAAAGTCAAGGATTCACCGGAACTTAAAAACCGCGTGGCTCAATACAGAAGATACCATGAGGGTTATGGCGATATCCTTGTGCAGATGAATGTTGAGGATACGAGACTTGGAGTTGCCGAATACGCGCTGGGCAGTCTCGGAGTAGAAACGATTGAGCTCAAGTGGGGCCAGGGCGCTAAATGCATAGGCGGAGAGATCAAGGTTAACTCCCTCGACAGGGCTCTTGAACTGAAAAAACGCGGATACATAGTAACTCCTGACCCGGAAAATTAAGGAGAAAAATCAGCTTTCAAGGTAGGGGCAATAAAAGAGTTCGAACGTCACTCCCGTCTGGGATTTCTGAATCAGGAAGATTTCATGAGGGAAGTAGACCGGCTCAGGAAGCTTGGCGCCAAAAGGGTTACGCTTAAAACAGGTGCATACCCGATGAGAGAGCTGGCAATGGCTATCCGCTGGTCGTCCGATGCCAAAATAGATCTTCTTAGTATTGACGGAGCTCCGGGCGGAACAGGAATGAGTCCGTGGAGGATGATGTCGGAATGGGGCATTCCTTCCATATATCTGCATTCGATGGCATATGATCTCTGTCTCAGGCTTGCCCGTAAAGGTGCATGGGTTCCTGATATAGCATTTGCAGGGGGCTTTTCAAGCGAAGATCATATCTTCAAAGCACTTGCTCTCGGGGCGCCTTTCTGCAAAGCCGTATGTATGGGACGCGCGCTTATGATACCGGGCATGGTAGGGAAAAATATAGGTCGCTGGCTGAAAGGAGAGGACGGTGGACTGCCCAGCACGGTTTCGAAATACGGGACCAAAAAGGAAGAGATATTTGTCTGCTACAACCAGTTGAAGGAAAAATATGGAAAAGAGGCTGACAGCTTTCCGCTTGGCGCTGTCGGATTATACAGTGCTGCCGAGAAATTGCGTGTAGGTCTGCAGCAGCTAATGGCGGGATCAAGGAAGTTCAGAACACATCTTATTACAAGAAACGATCTTGCAGCTCTTACGGAAGATGCATCAAAAGTAACAGGCATACCGTATATAATGAATGCTTACAGGGAAGACGCCCTCAAGATAATTGATGCATGATTGAACGGATGATTCGGGAATGATGAAAAGGGGCGCGGCCGCCGGCGGCCGAGCCCCTTTTTAGTTTCTTTATTTTATTTTGGCCCACAAAAGTCTTGCGGTATCAGTCCCGGGATTTTTCCACTCCGACGGGAGTCCCGATGTAAGATATACAACATCGCCCGGGTTAATAGTATGGACTGTTTTATTCATCTTCATCTGAAGTTTTCCTTTTATAAGATAACCGAATTCTTCGCCCTTATGGACAAAAAAATGAGTCGGTATTTTTTTCCCCGGTGGTATCTCTATGATAAATGATTCGACCTTTGGCTCAAAATCGACCGGAGTGAGCATCTTTCCCGTAATGCTCCCTTTGGGCAGATAGGGGAACTGGACGTCGATAGCCCCGGAAAATGGGAAAACAACCTTGTTAGATGTGTCAGCCGATTCACTGAAGAATGAACTTACGTCGATCGAAAGAACCTCGGCTATCTTCATGAGCGCAGGAAGAGATGGATATATCAGGTTGCTTTCCACCTGTGATATATTGCTGGGAGTCACTCCGACAAGCTTTGCTATTTTCGTCTGGGAAAGGCCGTATCGGGTCCTGAGCTCTTTGATACGTGTTCCGATATCGATTCCGCTTTTTGCCTGCTTGTCGAATTCAAATGCTATGTTAAGATCTTTTGCCCAGTAAATATAAGGCTTGTTCAGCGTGTCAAGGGTTCGTTTTTCAGCCTTTATAATGGTTAGCGCCGTTTTTCCCCTCTTTACCGATAAATCGATTGCAACCTGAGCTATCTGATTTATCTGCGCTCTGAGTCTCTGTGTATGGGCCTTCTTCTCTATTATCCAGTAAGCGATCGTATTAAGTTCATAGAGGCGGGGGCAGGAATGAGAATAAAAATTTATAATATGTTCTTCTCCGTTCCATAATTCCTGCATGCCCGTAATACTTTCAAAAACAAACCGCACGTCTCCTTCGAGCTTTTCATGGATTCCGTAAAAAGAATCCGAGACGCTTTGTATGCTGCGGGGATCTTTTACCGGTAAAATCCTGCATTTGGAGTCGCTGTTTCTGCCGCTGTAAAAATCGAGGAATATTCTGGATCCTGCGCCCTTGCCGTATGTAAAACAGTCGAGAATGGTGAGCAGCGGATTATCTGCAAGACGGCCCAGTTTTTCAAGCAGGTTCCGCGGGGACCTGTCGAAGCTCACGTAAATAATCGGCTTTTTCTGCGCCTGGGATGCCTGTATGAAACTGAGACAGAATGGCGCCGCCAGGCTTCCAGCATCATCATGCCATACTACATTGTCACCGATATAGAGTCCGTCAAGGAGTCTGTCAAGCTGGCTTACTCCCGAAGCCACCCGGAGTCGTTCATCAACCATCATTTATCCTTTAAAACTTTGTGTATTGATTTTAAAACCATATATTTGCATGCTATTTTATCCGCCCGGTTATGTCAAGTAGTGCTGGAAGGCTGCTGAATATCCCGTTAAAGGCCGGATTCAGGTAGCTGCATAATCAATTTTTCCCCGAACACGGTGACAGCTCAGGTGTTACGCGAAGAACCGATGCTATCGAATATCCGCACCATCATTTTTTCATACCAGCAGTTGAAGAAGAAATCTTCGATAAAGCCATTATGTCCGCCGTGTTCGTGGATCACCAGATTTACCGGTGTTCTGAAATCGAGGGCGTAGAAATCGCGAACAGGTATGACCGGATCGTCTTTTGAAGCGATTATGGTCGTAGGGACGGCGATTCCATTTATAGTTTCGTCTGTTAAAGAGTATCCACTGAAGTATTCGGCTGCGTCCTTATAGATGCTGTAACTCTCGATGAGTCTGCCGGTGATGCTTCGGCAACTGTTCAGAGAAAGAATCTCTCCGAAATCGTATTTCTCAGGGAACAGCTTCTGTTTAAGGGCGAGGGAACGCCGCCATTTGGAAAGAAAATAATTTTTAATCATTATGTTGCTGTCTATGGCGCCGGTAGCTTTGTCAGTGTCGATCACGGGGCTGATGCTCACTATATGACGCAGTTTATTTATCGGTTTATTTGCGCAGATCCGGCCGATCCTCAGGGCAAAATTGCCGCCAAGGGAGAAACCGGCAAGAAAAAAATTCCGACCGCTTTCAATGGCAGATGCCTGTTCAACTGCCTGAAATACCTCGTCTATAAGGGTAGCATAGAATAGTCCTTCATTTAAATGGTGACTCTTTCCATGATCCCTGAAGTTGAGTCTGAAAACGGAATAACCATTTTCGAAAAGATATCTCCCCGCGCTGAGTATATAGGCGGAGGCGGCACTTCCTTCCCATCCGTGAAGAAGCATCACCAGGCCCTTTGATTTATTCTCTCCGGCGGGCGAATGACTTGCTATCAGACGCACCCCTCCTTTAGTAAGAATTATCTTCTCTTCTGCTGCGTCCAGCATGGGATTTTTACCCGTGGCTCTGAGCCTGCTGCTTGCAAGATATGTCTGGATATGAGCGTTTTTCAGGAAAAAAGCCGGGTTGAACTTTTCTTCAATCACTTTTGACCGCATATACCCATATTCCGCAGGTCGATGGCGATCTCAGCTTCGTTG
>JAUPLM010000359.1 GCA_030836965.1 Thermodesulfobacteriota bacterium
ATCCTGTCAAGTTCCGACTGCTGCACAGCGGCAGCCGTCATGGCTACCTTTTTCCCCGGAGCCGCTTTCTTCGAAGCAATCCGCTCTTCGCGTTCCTTCGCTCTCATTTCTCTCAGGGCTTCTTCTTCGGCCTCTTTTTTGGCTCTCGCATCAGCATCCGCCTTTGCCTTTGCATCTGACTCGGCTTTGGCTTTTGCTGCCGATTCAGCTTTGGCTTTTGCTTCAGCATCGGCCTTTGCCTTAGCCTCTGCGTCCGCTTTGGCTTTTGCGTCCGCCTCAGCTTTTACTTTTGCATCGGCTTCGGCCTTTGCTTTTGCCGCGGAATCTTCCTGAACATTTGCCTTTGCGTCGGCTTTCGGAGTTGCCGGCGCTTCCGTCTTCGGCGCAGGCGCCGCTTTTACCTCGGCTTTTACTGCTGCAGGTTTTGCTTCAGCCTTCGGAGCCGCTTCCTTTTTGGCCGGTTCGGCCTTTTTGCCCTTCTCTTCCTCTATTGTAAGATTCGGTTCGGGAGATAATTTTTTATAATCGATTGTCACATCATCCAGTCTCTTCTTTATCGATTCGACTTTTGCCGCCGGGCCCCCGTCTGCCAGGAGGTCTATAAAAGACTTGACCAGGCGGACAGCCTCCGGATGTCTCATGATAAGAATGTCGGATCCTGCAAGAAGATAACTGACAGCGCCGACAGCCTCCATGAGAATTCCGCGTTTTTCAGGATCACCGAGGGTCGGGGCTTCCTTTTCAGTCAGTTTTGCTTCCTTGCTTTTCCAGACTTCATTTCCGAGGTTGTTGATAATCGGATACTGCAGTTTGTCGTCACCCTGTGAAAGGGCTGCCATTCTCAAACGTTCCATTACGGAATAGGAATATTCCATACCGTATCCGAGACCGCCTGTCGTAGGATCAACAATCAGTTTATCGGTTGAAACTCCCAGGTTTTCGAGAAGAATATTTATCTGCTTTGCAAGGTTTACATCGATGGGAGAGGATGAGATAACAGTATGGCCGTATCCCATGGCGCTCGCGCCGATGCCCTTGTGGTTCTTGTCTTCAACAGGACCTAATGTGAGGTTTGCGCCCTGGCATTCCTCCGATATCTTCTTCAATACCTCTTCATCCTTCTTTGCATTTGCGCATCCCCAGACTATAAGAGGAACTTTAATAGCTCCACTTACTTTTTTTACCGTTGCGGCGACTTCCTCAGGCGACGCGTTCCTGCCGTTGGGATCCGCGCTCTTTAACTGGAGAACGATCATTTCGGCGCCATAATCACTAATACACTTTTTAGCCCAGGCTACAGGGTCGGAAACGACATCCTTGAAACAGGACATAACGGATGCCGGCCAGTCTTCCGGTTCTATATCCCAGATTTCCATTGCTATTTTTGGTTTATTCGGCATGCCTCCTTCAAAAAGATAGAAAGGATAGCTTGTCTCGCCGCCGACGGTAACGGCGTTTTTGCCTTTTCCCAAGGTGATTTTTTTAATGCCGCCGGAATAGGATTCTTTATAGATTTCAAAACCCAATGTTACCTCCTTTTGAAAAACAGTTAATTACCGCGGATTAAAAAAACATAACCCTTGCGGGATTAACGAAAAAAAATTGGGTGGGTAAAAAATAACTGCCTCTGCCTAAATAATAATCAGACCCCCTTTCATTCCGTTTTTAATATAAATTTATCTACTTCGGTAGATTTATTGACGCAGAGAAAAAAAAGACCGCTTTTTAAGAATATCATTAAAGCGCTGGTCTCTTTACGCAACCTGTAAATAAAATCCGTGCAGAGTAAATTCGGATACAAGGGCCTTGTATTAAACTAGTTGATATTAATACAATTAGTTACAACTTAAAAAACATTTTTCTGCCTGTTAAAATAAAAACCCAGGCAGATTTTAAAAACGCCAAGTGATTGCCTTATATTGAGATTTCAGGTTTGTCAATAGATGTATATTAATAAATTTGATTCAGTAATAACTATTTAATATTCTTAATATTTTTTCTTTCTTCAAAACGCTCTTTAACCTTGGGAAAGTTGTTCATGTCGGTGTGCGGAAGAAAGAGGGCGGCAATATAATTGTCCATGTAAGAGGCTGTCTCAGATAATTCAAAATTCGTCATCTTTTTAGTAACTTCTACCACATCCAGCCTTATGCGGTTCGTAAGACAGCTCATTTTAGCGCCAAGAAGAGAGCCGTTTCCGATGAATGTAATCTTATCGAGATCTATTTCGGGAAGCAGTCCGATTGTTATCGCTTTTTCAAGATCGACATAACTTCCGAATCCTCCGGCAAGGATGATCCGCTGAAGGTCCTGGACGGTAAGGCCCACCTCTTCAAGGAGCGTCATGCATCCGCTGTATATGGCCCCCTTTGCCCGTATGAGGTTGTCTATGTCAGGTTCGCTTAAGACCACATCCCTGTCTATCTGTGTCTCACCCGCCCACGCAAGAACGTATTCGAAGACACCGTCTGTTTCACGGATGCGCGGAGTTTTAAGATCCCTGTCAAATTTTCCGAGGTTATTTATGACCCCGGCCTCAAACAGGGATGCAACCATTATAATCAGGCCCGAACCGCATATCCCCTTCGGCCTGACATTTCCGATCGTAATATTCATGGGCTCATAGGTGACAGGATCAATTGAAAAATCCTCGATGGCGCCTTTTGTGGCGCGCATTCCGAACTTTACGCCGCCTCCTTCGAAGGCCGGTCCGGCGGAGCATGCGGCGCAGGCAAGCCAGTCCTTGTTGCCTATCACTATCTCCGCATTCGTCCCGATATCCATGTAAAGAGTCAGCTCTTCGGAGCGGTATATCCCGGAACCCATGACCCCGGCTACTATATCGCCCCCCACGTAGCTTGAAATCTGGGGATACACAAGGGCCGCAACATGGTCGCCGAGCGCTATCCCGAGCGATGCAGCTTTTACCGGCGGGTAGAGCGTCGAGGCCGGAACATACGGCGAACGGCGCATATAGCGCGGATTAACCTTAAGCAGGAGCTGTGTCATTGTGGTGTTTCCGGCAATCGTAATTGCCGATATCTCATCAGGGTCAATCCCTGCCTGCGCAACTATTTTTTTAATAACCGCGTTCATTGTTTTGATTACTACATCGTGCAGCTTGTCAAGGCCGCCCGGTTTTTCGGCATATACTATCCTGCTGATTACGTCTTCTCCGTAACTTATCTGGCCGTTAAAATCAGCATGCTGGGCAAGAACCTTACCGTTTATGATGTCTATGAGCTGGCCGTAAACCGTCGTGGTCCCGATATCCATTGCAACGGCAAAATTCCGGTCGGTCGTGTCTCCCGGCTGTATATTGATAATATGCGTCTTCCTGCCTTCATGTACGGGCCGGGCCAGAGTGACGGTGACCTTAAAAGCCTCTTTTCGCAGGATGTCGGGAATCTTTCTGATCACGGGAAGTTCGACGACGAGGCGATGCTCGTCGTATTTTGCTTTCAGATAACTGACCATGCGCGACACATCCGGGAGATTATCCTGTGCGGTCGGCTCGGGAAGCTCAAGATACCGCTTTTCCACAGGAGGCACGAAAAGGCCCTTCTCTTTAAGCTCATCAAGGTTCATCTCGCTGATGTGCGCCGTCCGCCTGGGGCTGGGCGGCATATTAAGCACGGTTGCGTCTATGGCCGATTCAACCGGAATCCTCACTGAAAGGCCGCTTTTAACGGTGGAAAGGCACGCCTGGCGGTATCCTTTTTTAATGTCATCACCGCTCAGTTTTTCGGTAATTCCGCCTTCCACCTCTCCTTCTTCAATGATAACACGGCACTTTCCGCAAACGCCCTCCCCGCCGCATGAAGCATTGACATGAACGCCCGCCTCCATCGCGACACGCAGGAGATTATCCCCGTCTTTTGCTTCCACGCGCTTGTTGTGAGGATAAAATGTAATCTTGTGCATATTTTTTTCCCGGCTGGATTTAATAATTTTAATTCTAATGTTTTCTGTAACGCGTTTAATATAATTCAATCAAAAGAAATTCGAACATCGAATGTCGCATGTCGCAAACAGAACTTCGTTTTGGCTTTCTATCTCCGATGCCCGCCAAAGGCCCGCCAATCTTTATGGCGGGATATTCTATATTCGATATTCGATGTTCGAACTTCGATATTCGGCTTTTAACTTTTCGGATCATCGAACCGGCAGCTTAACATTATCATATCATCTTCAAAGGTTGTTCTGATCTTGTATGGCAATGTCTGAAACAATTTTATCATTCCCTGATTGCCCGGAGAAGTGTAGGCAAAGAGCCCCAGGATGCCGTTTTCCCGCGCGGCTTCGGAAAGTTTTTTAAGTAAAATTTTTCCCAGCCGCTTTCCCTGATACTCCTTGATTACCGAAAAGGCGACTTCAGCCATGTTCTTTGCCGGGTCGATAAGATACTCTCCGACGGCGACGACCCTGCCGAAACCGAATTCGCCGACAAGGGCTATAACAGTGAGATCATTTATGTAATCGATCTGTGATACGCCCTGCATTTCATCCTGTACAAACCGTGTCTTTTCATGGAAAAAGCGCGAGGCGACGTCATTCTTTTCGAGATTGTAAAAATGTTCCTGTATCCTTCTTTCACCAACCGGTTTTGCAGGCCTTACAGTCACGGTTTCATTATCTATTATCAATGTCTCCTCAAGCTTTATGGGATAGACTCCCTGGATCGATTCTTTTAAAGTCCGTTCTTCACCGAGAAGCCCCAGTCGTTTGGCATTATGAAAGAGCTCTTCCCTGAACTTCGGATGGGCTATGCTTATCATTGCCGTCGCCCTTTCCTGGATGCTCTTTCCGAAGAGATTCACCGCTCCATACTCCGATACCACATATTGCGCGTCGCCTCTTGGAACGACTATCGCGGTGTCGGACAGAAAGGGGACGATCCTGCTTTTCTTTCCGTCGGCTGACGCGGAAGGGATCATTATTATCGATTTACCGCCTTCAGCCTGAGCCGCGCCCCTTATAAAATCAACCATGCCGGTGACTCCCGAAAAATGATTGTAAGGCAGGGCGTCGGCGGCTATCTGTCCGGTAAGATCCATCGTCATTGCCACATTCAGGGTAACCATTTTATTATGCCTTGCCACTATGCCGGGATCATTGACATAGTCTGAAGGATGAAATTCTATGGCCGGGTTGTCGTGCATGAAATCATAAAGATTTACCGACCCTATGGCGCTGCTTGCCACTATCTTCCCTTCATTGAACCCCTTCTTTCTGTTTGTAATTACACCTTTTGAATAAAGATGCATGATGCTGTCGGTAAGATACTGGGTATGGATTCCAAGGTCGTTCTTTTCGGAAAAAGCAAGAAGAACGGCGCCGGGAGTCACTCCAAGGCTCATCTGTATGGTCGATCCGTCGCTTACCAGCCTTGCTATATGCACGGCTATTTTATTTGCCGATTCAAGATCGGGA